>NZ_JBANAZ010000120.1:0-13768 GCF_059803455.1 Bradyrhizobium sp. UFLA05-108
GTTGAGGCCCTCGCCAAAAAATGGGCAGGCAAGCGCGCCAAACGCAGCTAACCCGCGGCCTGCACCGGAGGGTTACAAATAGCGAGATGCTTTGCGGCAAAGCCTGCAACAATTGGGCGAGCTGATCGCCAGAGAAATACTCATTGAGCGCAAAGGATTGCGGCATGAGACCGATGATCGCCAGCATGATGAAACCAATGCTTTTCTGTCCATCATTCGTACCATGCGCAAACGACACGCCCGTGCACGTCAACACGAGCAACCCCCGTAGCCACCAGACTGGCCGGTTTCCATCTACAGGCGCCTGATACAGTTCGGGTTTCGGTACAAGGCGGCTAACCACACGATACAAGATGAATGACAATCCAAATCCGAGTAGCGGCGAAATCAATAGGGCGCTCAAAACACCGCCCACCTGGTGCCAGTTCACCGCGCCAGTAAAGCTATGGCCCTGGACGAGCCCGTATTGCAGGGCAATGCCAATCAATGCTCCGACCAGAGCATGGGAGCTGGAGTTAGGAATGCCCAACCACCACGTACCGACATTCCAGATCAGGGCGGCAAGCGTCAGGGCAACCAACATACCTACAGCCAGCGCCCCATCTGGCGGGGTTAAGACGTCCGGCGGAATGAGCGCGACCAGGGCATAGGCCACCGCAATTCCGCCGGCAAGCACACCAAGAAAGTTCATCAAACCCGACCAGACGACGGCGTGGGTAGCTTTAAGGGAATGAGTGTAGATGACGGTAGCAACAGCATTGGCAGTGTCGTGAAAGCCGTTCGAAAATTCGAAAAACAGTACCAGGGCGAGACACAGTATCAGCAACACAAAAAGCGCGGGCGAGCCTGGGGCGAAGAATTCCAGCATGGGCCTGAACTCTATCTGGCGCAATGGTCCATCATGTGGGGAAATGGTTTTTGGCTTTCTTCGACTCTGAGCGACGACTTCTACCTTGCAGCAGCCTCGCAGGCCTTTGCGTCCAGAGCCGAGCTTGCTTTGCGGCGCTCTGAAACTCACATGAAAGTCGGTCCCCGCCCGCTCAAACGTTAAAGCCGGGCTCAAATAAAAGGTTCCTCGCAAGTCCGCCGCTTTGAAACGAAGCTCTTTGTTGGCCGTTGAAGTTATTTAAAGATGGATAGGAGCCTCTCATTTAGACTATGGCCCGAGACCGCGATGAACCTACCTCACCTGTTGATCGACGCAGAATCCTCGAAAAGCACCGGCTGCAAAAGATGGCGCGCTCACCGCAAGCCTTCGTTCGTGGGAGTACTGCCCTCTTCTATGAACTTTTGTCCGAGCAACGCTGCCGCATTCCATCCGGCCCGGCGATTTGGATCTGCGGGGATTGCCATACCGGCAATCTTGGTCCGCTTGCGAATGCCGACGGCGATGTCGAGATCGAGATGCGGGATCTCGACCAAACGGTGATTAGCTATCCCGCCTACGACCTTATCCGGCTGGCGCTTTCGCTGTCCATGGCAGCAAGAGGATCGGACCTCCCCGGCATTGTGACTGAGAAGTTAATCGAGCAGATGGTCGACGGATATCGCGGAGCCCTATCCGGAAGACCGCGGTTGAAAGAGCGTCCTTCGTCGATAGGCCTGGCCATGAAGAAGGCCGTCGCCGGTTCGTGGAAAACACTGGCCAAGCGATCGATAAGGGCGGTCTCGCGATCCACCTGCTCTGGCCGCAGCGGGTTGGCTCGTTGTCCCAATAAAAATATGGCCGCTACCAAGGTACGGGCGCCGTAACGGGCGAATAAGGATCTTTTTCTGGATCAGGATGCCAACAGCGCCAGCAGCCTTGCTTCATACACTGCTGCTTCACCATCTGCCGCGTGCATCGAGGCGCAGCGGATCGTACCCCGACCAGAGCGAAGAGACCGGCCGGCGCGCCGCTTTCAGTGCGCTTACTTCCTCAATCGATCGAAGATGGGGGCCGTAGATCGCGGGCGGATAGACGTCATCCCAGAAGACGGATCCCGTTCCGTAAACAGATGCAGACCTGCGCGCCGGGGAGATCGAAAGATCCGCAGCTGACGCAACGCCGGCCGCGAGGATTGGCGCGCTGGCACAGAGAAATGCAGTCAAAGCAAGGGCGCGGCGCTTCACGGGAATCTCCTGCTTGAAATGGCTCAAGTCCGGATAATGCGGTCTCCTACACAAGGTTGCAAGGCTCGAGCAAGGACACAGCCGCTCAAATGTTCGGACGGTCTGCTTGAGAGAGAATGCCGCCAGCCGATCTTCGGGCGACAATTTGAGGTTGATGACCGTCAGGAAAGCGGACCTCGAAGCTCCCGCAGTTCGGTACAGCCTCGTGTGGAATGATGCGTAGACGTTCTGTCATCGGGTTTTACAGTGGCTCTCTAACCCATTGAAACATCTAGGGTGCGAAAAGGCCAGTTTTACACGTAAGTGCTTGATTGTTCTCGTATAGCTACAGCCTACCGATTTCAACGGTTGTGCCTAAACCCGAACCGGAGGGCGTCCGCGTGGCGTTGCAATACCCTTGGCATTCAGGCCACCTGCGATCGCACTCAATGACGTGGCGCCACCTGCCCGCAGCTCCTCGATGATTGGAGCGAGATCGTCAGCTCTGGACGCCGCTCGCTCGCGTAACGTCTCGATAGCCAACTTGCGCGCCCTCGCGGTCGGCACAACACCGCAATCGCGGCCGAGCTTGACGCCGCGCCGCTTAGCCGCCGCCAGCGCATCCTTGGTGCGCTTCGAGATCATCCGCCTCTCTTCTTCAGCCAGCATTGCCATGATTCCGACCGTGAGCCGGTTGGCGGTGGGCATATCGGCAGCCACGAAATCGACACCGGCCTTTTCCAGACCCAACAGGAAGTGGGCGTCGCGGGTGAGACGATCGAGCTTAGCGATCACCAGCTCGGCCCCGTAGGCCCGGCACGCCTTGAGCGCGGCATCTAGCTGCGGCCGGTCCGAGCGCTGGCCGCTCTCGACCTCGA
This sequence comes from Bradyrhizobium sp. UFLA05-108, assembly GCF_059803455.1. Taxonomy (NCBI): domain Bacteria; kingdom Pseudomonadati; phylum Pseudomonadota; class Alphaproteobacteria; order Hyphomicrobiales; family Nitrobacteraceae; genus Bradyrhizobium; species Bradyrhizobium sp. UFLA05-108. The sequence goes on from NZ_JBANAZ010000120.1 coordinate 2,970, forward strand.
CAAACTCCTTCACCAGTTTCCAGTTACCGCCGTTCAGGGACTCATCAACGGCATGCCGCTGCGCCTCAAGGCCAAGGCCCGATCTGCCCTGCCGTTACGAACATTCTAGACCTTCCACCGACGGTCCTGCCGGATCCGCGTCTCATCAGGTCAACTGCATAAAGTCGGCTGATGAAGGAAGCGTTGACCACACCCTGAAATTTTCGAAGGCAGCCGGCAGTGCCGGCGTTCGAAAATTGCTGGCCGGCAACAATTCCGCACCTCGTGAACATAAAACATTTGACGGTCTGAATTTCTCTGCGCTTAGATCATGACATTCGCCGCGGTGAATTTGCCCGCACTCTTGAGGACCGTGATGCGCAACGCACGCACACACATCGCAGAGATTGCCGCCCGCGTCCGGCCGCTTGTTCGGCTGGCCGATTGGTCGTGCATGTCCGTGACGACACGGGGTCCGAATTTTCAGCTCGAAGCGGGGCTGATCCGCAAAGCAAGAGTGTAACTCTCGGCGCAGGGCCGCTCCCTCCGCCGAACCGGCAGGAGGGATGAACGCCCGCAACGAGGTCAAGAGACCATCCGACCAGAGCTTGGACGCAGGGCCTGTTCTTGCGGTGGCCCGGCGGCGATTGGCTGCGCTGGTTGATTTTCTGGTGGCTCGCTGGCTCGAGCGCTGCGCCACGAACGTCGAGGCCGCACAACGGCTGTTCAAGACCGATCGGAAGCCCACTCGTGAGTTCGGGATGGGCGTGCGTCTTGTCGTTTCATCTCCACGTTGGGATGAAGCGCCATAACGCAATCTGTTCCGACCGGCGAATGACCTCGCGCTGTGTCACTTTTTGGCCGTCGCTGCAAGGCCCGAACGCACGCGTAGCCCGCGCGACTAATTGGTGATGAGACCGCACACACGCTCGGCATGATGTGAAGGCGCTTCGGTTAGAGATGTTTGTAGCCACCGCACTGATGAGTGGCGTGTTTGTATCGACGTCAGGCGCGGTCGGGTTTGTGGGGCTCATCGTGCCGCACTGCGCGCGCTGGGTCGTTGCTGCGCGCACCACGCGATCAGTTTCGATTGCCGCAGCGATGGGCGCGATCTTCACGGTGTGGGTGGACGCCGCAGCACGCTACATCCTTGCGCCGAAGGAACTGCCGCTCGGAGTAATGACGGCTGATGACCAGGCCGAACGGGAAATTCAATCTCTGGGGCTGATATCAGGCAGATGCCGTCTACCGCGCTTCAATGGTGAGCCCGCCAATCAAGACCCATTTCGTCTCGGCCTTTTAACATTTTCGAAGCCTTGGCGCCAACCGATGCCGTTTGTTGGGCGCTGCGGGGCAGATGGCAAGCGGGGGACGTGTGCCGCATTAGCGCATTGACCAAGGCCATGCCAATGACGATTGCGGTTTTATAGTTTGCGGCCGCGCTAGACTTTGCGCCGGCTTTGGCGACGGGGCGACGTTGGCCGACGGCCGCGGCCGCGGCAGGGGTGGTATTTCGGGTATCGCCATTGGCTCTCCGGGGCGTACCTTTGGCTCTTCAGGCATTACTTTTGGCGCTGAGGCATTGGCGATAACGTGGGCGAGTTGTTCCTGGTTCGCGTTGAGCTGCTCGATGAGTGTCTGGCTTTCGCGCGCCATCTCGATCTGAGTCGCCTTGACCTTGTCGATGATACTGTAGTTCCGCGCCAATTCTTCCCGGCTCGCCTTGAGTTGGCTCGCGAGATTTTCATTGTCGCGGACCAACTGTCCTTGCCTCACTTCGAGCTGTTCCACCGTTTGCCTCAACACGGCGAAATCGCGCGCCATCGGTTGAAGCTGCTGCGCAACCTCGGCGGATAGGGAAACAGCAGTCGGCGCGACGTCGTTCGGCGCGGCTTTCATCAGAGCTGCCGGGCCTGAGGGGGGCTTCATTGTCGAATCAGAGGAGGATGGCCATCGCCACGCCGCGACACTAATGGATGCCGCTAGTAGAGGAGCGAAAGCCACATAGCGCCAACCGGCCGACCGATGACCCGTTGCCGGGAGGGAGCGCGAGGTCTTCACCCTGGTCCGCGGGGCCAAAGGACCCACCCCCTCTTCGCGCGCCGAGTTCACCAGGCTTGAAAACTGCTCCGCTAAGCTCTTTGTGATCTGCTCTTCGGCGAGCTTGTCCAGAATGGAAGCCATTGGCGCTCCATAATGCAATGGTTACCGCCGGAGAGCGGTCCGCGCATCTGCGCTATGCAGTTGGTTTTTGAGCCTGAGCTCTTCCAGGGACGAGCATGCAGCTCCACGTCGCATTTTCTTGCCAGCTCAAAGACCTGCACCAACGCTTTTAATGCAGCTGAGGAGGCGAAACTATGTTCACGGCCGGAGAACTACGGAAGGAACCCTGGCCCTTCGTGCCGTTCAGCGAGATCACGCCGGAGGCAATTCGTTCGCGCAACTACCGAGAGCAGCCGCACGCGTGTCCCTCCCGGATGATCAACATCCGCTTCGTGCTTCACTTCATGGATCTTCGGGCGGCGGCTTCTTACTTCTGAGATCCGGAAGAACGCTGGCTCCGCTGCCAGCACTGAAATTGCTGATTCTAGGCCATCATCGCGATGCCATGGCTACGGTTCGACTGGATGGCGGGGCCCACCAGAGCGATGTACTGGGCAACGAAACGGCGCGGCGAACAACGCCAGGCGCGAAACCAGGCTCAAGCCGATGCCGACCGACAGCCGGCCGAACCTGTGCAGCATCGAGGGATCGATATTGGGCTGCAAATCCAGCCAGCGCCGAAAGCGCTCAAACAGCCAGCCGATCAGGTGAAAGAGAGCTTCGAACAGCCGGACGATGAGTTCAAGGAGCAGTTCGAAGATGGGGCCGGCCAGATCATCGAGGATGAGGATCGAACAGGATTTCCATGCACATTCACCAAGCTGTCGGCCCATCCACCGGGTCGCTGCTCGAACTTGACGTGGGGAGACGAGGCGCGCGCCGACAGAGGCGCGCGCTTCACCTTCCCGGATCGGCCAGTGATGCCCGCTAGCAGCGCGTAGCGAGCGCGGCCGATGTCAAGCCCGCAACACCGAGCGATGCGCGAGGACTTCGTTCAGTTCTGCATCAACTGCTTCGCGTTGTCGGGCGTGATCGCGGTGGTCGGCACGGTCACCACGGTCTGCACCTTCTCGGCGCAATCGAGCAGGATAGACTTCGCCATCTCGATCGCCTCCGGGCCTCCGGTCGGGTAGGTGAAGGTTGCTGCCCACTCGCCTTCCGCAACCGCGCGGATGCCGCCAGCAGGCCCGGGCAAGCCATCAGTCCCGAGGATCTTCACTTGATCGAGCTTCCCGGCGCCCTTCGCCGCAAGACGCGCACCGGCGGCCATCATGTCGTTGCTCGCATAAACCGCCTTGATGTTCGGATGAGCCTGGAGCATCGCGGCGAATGCGGTCTGCGCCTTGTCCGGCAGCCAGTCGGCGGCCTGCTCGGCGACAACCTGGACCTTTGGATTGTCCTTCACGCCGGACTTGAAGCCGTTGAGTCGTTCGACGGCGGGCGTCGAGCTCGGCAGGCCCTGGAGCACCGCCACTTCGCCGCCGTCCGGCAGGAGCTTGCCGGCGACGTATTTGCCCGCCTCCTCGGCGATCTTGAAATTGTCCCCGCCGATGAAGGCCGTATATTCCTTGCCGGGCTCGCCGACCGTCTTGCGGTCGAGCTCGATGACGGGAATGCCGGCCTTCATGGCCCGCGCGACGACCGGCGTCAGAGGCGCGGCCTCGAACGGTGAGATCAGGATCAGGTCGACCTTCTGGGTGATGAAATTGTCCATCTGCGAGGTCTGTGTATTCACGTTGCCGGCGCCGTCGGCAATCTGCAGCTTGAATTGCGGCACTTTCTTCGCCGCAGCGGTCAGCTGGTCGTTGACGTGCTGGCGGTAGGGCTCGGCATTGTTGGCCTGCGAGAAGCCGATGACAAACTCCCCGGTCTTGCTGCACTCCTTGACCAGCGGCGCCGCCTGCGCTGCACCGGCGACGAGCGTCGCCGTGCCGGCGCCCAGCACCAGATTGGACCAGAACCTTGCCTTCGTAGATGCGCGTCGCATAATTTCACTCCCCTGTTTGCTTCGAACATTCCGCCACTGACGAGCGGTCTCTTCCCGGCGGGGCTGGTCGCCGCCAGGTCTTTACGTCGCCATTGGGGTCAACGACCCAATCCCTCGCGGCGACGAACGAGAGATTGAAGAACCGCGGCCACGACGATGATCGCGCCGGTCGCGAGCAGTTGCAGAGCCGCATTGATGTTGTTGAGCTGAAGGATGTTGGCCAACGCGCCGAGCATGATCGCACCTGCGATCGTACCGATCATCGAGCCAGCGCCGCCGAACAGGCTGGTGCCGCCGATGACCACCGCCGCGATCGCGGTCAATTCATAGCCCGTGCCGTCATTGGCGCTGCCGAAATTGAATTGGCCGGCGTGGACGATGCCGGCGATGGCCGACACCATGCCCGTGATCGCGTAGACCGAGATCTTAACCAGCGTGACCGGCACGCCGGAGAGCCGCGCCGCCCGCTCATTGCCGCCGACCGCGAAGACGTAGCGGCCGAATCGCGTGAAGTTCAGCACGAAGGTGGCCACGATCGCGACGACGAGAAACACCAGTGTCGCGACCGGAACCGTGTTGTCGAAGAGCCGATCGCCCAGCACCGAGAAAATCGGCGGCGCAAGACCCGGACCATTGCCGTAGGAGATGTTGATGTACTGGTTGTTGGAGATCACCAGCGCCAGGCCGCGCGCGACCTGCAGGCCCGCCAGCGTCACGATGAAAGCCTCGAGGCGAAAGCGGGTCGAGATCGCGCCTTGCGCGCAACCGAACAGGGCGCCGCAGGTCATCACGAACAGGAGGGTCGGAACGAGTCCCCAGCCCCAGGTCGTCATGATCGTGGCGGTGAGCACGCTGCACAGACTGAGCAGCGCACCGACCGACAGATCGATCCCCGCGGTGATGATGACGAAGGTCATGCCGACGGCGATGATGCCCGTCTCGGAAATCGCCCGTACTATGTTTGCGATGTTGTCCGGCGCCACGAACAGGATGGAGCCGTGCCGCCGCGGCGAGAAGATGATGCCGCCGATCGCAACAAGGATGAGACCAATGACGCTCTGAAAGCGGACCGCGATGGCGAAGAAGTCGAGATGGCGGGTCCGTGCGGGCTGCACGCGCGTGGATTTCACAAGTGTTGCGGCGTCATTCATCGCTGTCATCCTGACTGGATTCGGCTACCGCGAGGATGTCGTCCTCTGCGGCGCCGGCGGGAAACTCGGCAACCGTACGTCCGCCCCTCAGCACGACGATGCGATCGCATAGGCCGATCAGTTCCGGCATTTCACTGGAGGCGACGAGAATGCCGACGCCTTGCGCGGCGAGCTCGCGAATCCTGGCGTAGATTTCGCCCTTCGCGCCGACATCCACGCCGCGCGTCGGCTCGTCGAGCAGAAGCAGGCGCGGCTCACCAAGCACCTCCTTGGCAAGCGCGACTTTCTGCTGGTTGCCTCCGGAGAGCGCGCCGACCGCGAGCTCCGGCCGCGGCGGCCGCACGTCGAATGCCTTGATCGCCTGACCGGCTAGCCTCGCCTGGCGCGCTTGCGACATCAGAAAGAACGGCGACACGCGCCGCAGCACCGAGGCGACGAGATTGCGTTCGACGCTGTCGCGCAGCATCAGACCGGTGCCCCGGCGATCGTCGCTGACAAAGGCGACGCCTGCGCGACGAGCCTCCGGAATCGAGTTCAGCCTCGCCGGCCGTTCCTCGACCTCGACACGGCCCGACCAGGCGCCGGGACCGCCCACGCCATAGAGCGCAGAAAGCAACTCGGTCCGTCCTGCTCCCATGATGCCGGCGAGGCCGACGACCTCACCGGCGCGCACCTCGAGCGAGACCTCACGCGGTGCACGCCAACCGGCCCGGTGCCGGCGCGGGCGATAGGCGGCCCGCTCCAGACGCAGCACACGGCGGCCGAGCGCGCCGCTGCGGCGCGGATAGAGCTCCGTCAGCGGCCGTCCGACGAGTAACGCCACGAGATCGGATTGCGGCGCGGCCGGCGGCGCGGTCCCTGCGATCCTGCCATCGCGCAGAACCGTCACGCGGTCGGCGACGCGCGGAACCTCTTCGAGCCGATGCGAGATGTAGACGATGCCGACACCGCGTCTCGCGATGTCGCGCATCACATGAAACAGCCGCTGCACCTCTGCGGCGGTGAGCGCGGCCGTCGGCTCGTCCATCACGAGAATTCGCGACTCGTAGGTCAGGGCCTTGGCGATCGCGACGATCTGTCGCCGACCGACCGACAATTCACCTACGGGCTGATCGACATCCACATCGAAGCCGAGCTCGCCGAGCCTTGCCCGCGCCGCGCGGCGCATCGCGCCGCCATCGAGGACGCCTGCTCGCGTCAATTCCCGGCCGAGAAACAGGTTGGCAGTCACATCGAGGCTCGGGACGAGATCGAGCTCCTGAAAGATCGTCGCGACGCCCGCGGCCTGCGCGGCGCGTGGATCGGTGAAGCGGACGGCGGCGCCGTCGATGCAGATTGCGCCCTGATCCGGCGCGATGACGCCGGAAAGAACGTTCATTAGGGTCGACTTGCCCGCGCCGTTTTCGCCAAGCAGCGCGTGGATTTCCCCGCTCTTGAGATCGAAATCGACTCCGCGCAGCGCCTGTGCGCCGCCAAAGCTCTTGACGATGCCATGCATGGCGAGCAGCGGGGCCTGAGCGCCCGTATTCATTTCGGTCTCCCGCAGGATTCGCGCTCGATGATCGCCGCGTCGAGTCGAATGGTGCGCCGCGCCCCTTGCGGAGCGGCAATCCGCTCCATGAGCAGGAAGGCCGCGCGCCGGCCGATCTCCACGCAGGGTTGCGCGACCAGCGTCAGGCGCGGCTCGAAGCAATCGGCCCATTCGAAATCGTCGAAGCCGACGACCGAGATGTCTTTCGGCACCCGCAATCCGCGCCTCTGGATCGCTTTCATGATGCCGATCGTCGCGAGATTGTTGCCGCCGACCAATGCGGTCGGCGGCTGATCGAGATCAAGCAGCCGCTCCGCGGCCTGCATCGCGCTGTTCGTCGTCGCACTGCCGGTAACGAGAAGGCGTTCGTCGATCACGCCGCCGGCGCCGGCCAGACTCTCGCGATAGCCGGCAATACGCTCGAGCGTGGTCGCAAATCTCGGATTGCCGCCCACATAGCCGATACGGCGATGACCGTGCGCGGCGACCCACTCGACGAGATTGCGCATCGCCTCGCGGTTGTTGATGCCGACCTGATCGAAGGCGGGATCGGGCATGCGATCGACAAGCACACAGGGCAGCCTCACGTCGCGCAGATAGGCGAGCGCGCGCCGACCGGGATCGGGGCTCGGCGCGAGAATGATGCCGTCGACGAAGACGCTGATGCAGCGCCATGACGACGTCGAGCTCACGGTCCGGGTCATCCTCGGTGTCGGACAGAAACACCATCATGCCGAGGCGCGCGCACTCGGTTTCGATCGCACAGATGATGTCGCTGAAATAGGGATTGGAAATCGAGGAGATCGCGATGCCGACCGAGCGGGTCGAAGCGGCCTTCAGGCTGCGCGCCATGATGTTGGGACGGTAGCTCAAGGAGGTGATCGCCGCTTCCACGGCGCGCGCCGTGTCCGGCGCAACCCGCCGCGTACCGTTCACGACGTGCGAAACGGTCGAGACCGAAACGCCCGCTTGTCGAGCAACATCGGCGATGGTCGCCACGTCCCGCGCCTGTATTTTGTTGAGCAATCCAGGTTCTGCAGGATTATGGCATACGAAAACGTTTGCGCAATCGTTTTTCTGTCTTGAAGCCTTCCGCGATAGATAGCGTCCAACCTTTCGCATTGCGTGCGCGAGGCCGAGGCGATGCTGCGCGAAGCGCTGGCGATCTGCAGGGAGGCCGGAACCCAATTTTGCGGCCCCAAGGTCACCAGCGCACTGAGCCGGACGGTCGAAGATTTTGCGGAACGCCAGGATCTTTTGGCAGAAGGCAGGACGATGCTGGCCCGTGGCGCCGTCGCGCATAATCATCTGTGGTTCTATCGCGACGCGATCGAGGGCCTTTTGTCATCGGGTGACGGGGAGGGCGCGCTCGAATACGTCAGTGTATTGGAGGACTATACACGCGCCGAACCGCTCCCGTGGGCGGATGTATTCGCGGCCCGCGGCCGCGCTCTCGCCACCGGACTGCGCGGCGACGCTTGCGGGGTCCAAAGAGGTGAGCTTCTCCGCATTCGAAGCACGCTTGAGGGCGCAGGCCTTGCGGCCTTCCTGCCGGGGGTTGATGCAGCTCTGGCAAATAAGTTGGGCACTGATTGCAGTTTATGAGCCGTTCGAGGAACGGAGCGCACGGCGCTGTTTGGCCGAAAAAGTGCAACTCATCGGCGGAGTCGAGAAGATTGGAAAGCAACCCTTTTTCGCCGGCGCGGCAGCATTGCTCTTCCCGATCAATTGGCCCGAGCCGTTTGGCTTGGTGATGATGGCGTGCGGAACGCCGGTGATTGCCTATTAACCCTGTCAAGACCCCCGGCAAGCTCATTCGGCGGCTCGGCCCGTCCGAAGGCGTAGGGATCGGCAGCACCGGTCCCCATTTGGCCGCTGCGGGCTAAACCGCCGGCCGAGACCGGCCGGTTATAAGCCAGGACCGGTGCACGACGTGCGCTTTCGAGCATCTGGTCCGGCACGGGTGGGGTGACCGCCGGCCCGGTAGGTGGCGCTGCCGCGGGAATTGAAGCTGTGGTGAGTGGAGCTCCCGGAGCTTCCGTGGCCGGCTCGAACGCTGCGGCCTGACGGATCATGAGCTTGCGGGCGGACTCAGCGACCGGCTTATCGCCTCTCCACGTGCTCCAGATGATGAGAAAGGCGAATGCCGTGAGCCCGAGTGCGCCAAATCCGCGCTTGAGCATCGTCGTCCGTGCGTGGTCAGCCTGGCCAACCGGCGTGATGCCGCGATCGCCATCGATCGTTTCGTTGTTAAGCTCGGTCATATCGATTGCCTATCGGGGCCTTGAGATTGGGGCTGACTTCCTGGCCCGCCGCTCGATCGAGGGGCTGGTGGTATTGGTGCCCGGATTGATGCCGACCGGGTCGAACGCTTCATTGAAAATGCAGAGCACGATGTTGCCCTTCCGCAGCCGAAACTCGCGGGCCGTTGCGTGGACGACCACCAGTTCGCCGCGGACATCCTTGCACCAAACTTTCCGATCCATCAGAATTGATCAGGTAAATGGCGGGGACTTCGCGGTTGCCCGCAAAGCGAAACGTCGTCTCCTTGCCGTCGTCGAAGACGGCTTCGGGCTCGAGATCAACGGAGCCCTGAGCCGAGAAGCGCCAGTTTCGCGCACCATAGGCGTGGTGGAGGTCGAAGGTCTGATCGATCAGGGCCCCTTCCCGCTCAGCGCTCCGGGCGGCTGTTTCCGCGCGGCGTCGTTCAATTTCGTCGCTAGGATAGGCGAAGCGAACGACGAAGTAGCTGTCGGCCAATGTGGTCTCGGCGATCGACAACTCGAATTGATAGGAGCGCTTTCGTCCATCCGCGCGGGTGGTGACGACCTGCAGATTCGGGCAGCGTTTCGCCTCCATCTCTTTTGCAGCGGATTCGTAATCGCGAACGACCGCCTCTGCACTGAGGGCGCTTAAGCGCGTGACCCCGTCCGGTGTGCTCGATACGATCCGGCAATCCGATTGAAGGTGGTTAACTCACCGGATCAACGGCTGCAATATCCGCTTCAAGTTGAACCAAATTCACACCTTCCTAGCTTCCGAGAAGAGCTGTTATCGGAAGTAGTGAGGATGGGCGCAGAGAGAGATTAGGGATTGAGTTCGTCGAGTAACGCCTTGGCTTCCTTCAGGTCACGAGTGTCGAAGCCCTCGGTGAACCAACCGTAGACTGGCGCGAGCAGAGCGTGGGCGTCAGCGTGCTTACCCTGGTCGCGCCGGAGTCGGGCGAGACTGATCGCCGCCCGCAGCTCTAATGACTTGGCACTCTGACCTCGCGCCGTTTCCAGCGCCTGCTCAAAACATGACTCGACCTCGGCCGGGGATGCACCCTGCGCGGACCGCAACTCACCCTCAAGCCGGCAGAGTTCCGCCTCCCACATATGCTCGTTGTTTCGCTCGACGAGATCCGTCGCTTGGGCGATGACGCCCAAGCCTTCTTCGGCGGCACCTGCTTGCAGGTGAGTTGCCGCCAACATGCAGAGATATCGGATCTGATACCAGCCGACGCCCAAGGCGAGCCGCTCAGCGGCGCTCTGGCCCATTAGCGCCAGCCCCGCCTCAATGGCTCCGTCCTGAGCCATCACCCAGCCTCTCAGGATGAGGCCGCTCAAGCGCCAGTAGTTCAACCTGTGCTGATCGGCGAGCCCGATGACCGCATCGGCATGCGCCCGCACCGCCGCCGTGTCGCAAAGAAGCTCGGCAAGCCCAGCGCCGCCGTAAACTCGGACATGAGCGGTGAGGTTCGCCTGGTTTAACACCTCGGCGTACTGCAACGCCGCCACGCTCCAGCGTCGCGCCTGCTCCGGATAGCCAAGGATCCAGTCGATGACCCCGAGGTATGCGAGCGCCGAAATCTTCGGATCATGGACGTAATGAACCGGTGGCGGGCGATGTTGGCTCGGGTCATAGAGGCGCAAGATCGTCTCGAATTCGGAGCGCGCTTCGATAAACGATCCGACCTGCAGGCTGTGAGCGCGGACAGACGGTGTGCCGCCAGCCGAAGAGCCGCATCCGCGCTGCGCTCCGACGTGCGCCGCGCCTCTTCGGATAG
>NZ_JBANAZ010000121.1:0-13335 GCF_059803455.1 Bradyrhizobium sp. UFLA05-108
AGGTCGTGATGGCCAAGGGAAGCGCCAACTGGGATTCCGCCTTCGACACGCTGATCGATTCGTTCAAGGCGCTGAACGCGCTTTTGGACAAGCAGGGCATCAAGCCCGCGGGCAATCCGATGATCGTCTACACCTCGACCGACGACACCGGCTTCACCTTCCTCGCGGAGATCCCGATCGACCAGGATCCCAAGAGCCTGGGCAAGGACATGAGCATCGGCAAGTCGCCGGAGGGCAAGGCGCTGAAGTTCGTCCATCGCGGCTCCTACGACAACATGGACAACACCTATGAGGCGATCACCAATCACCTCGACGACAAGAAGCTGGAAGCCAAGGACACTTTCATCGAGGAGTACCTCACCGATCCCCTGAAGACGGCGGAGGACAAGCTCGTGATCAACGTCTATGTGCCGCTGAAGTGAACGTGATGAAGAACAACGCGATCATGGCCGCTGTTTTCACCGCCGCGCTTGGCGCGACTCCTGCGCTTGCCGACGATTTTCCGTCGGCGGTCTCGGTGAGCGGCGAGGCGAGCGTGTCGGCGGCACCTGATCTCGCGCAGATCGATGCGGGTGTCGCCAACGACGCGAAGACCGCGAAGGAAGCCTCCGACGCCAACAACGCGGCGATGGGCAAGGTGCTGCTGGCCTTGAAGGGCGCGGGCATCGACGAGAAGGACTATCAGACCTCGCGGCTATCGCTGCAGCCGCAATATGCAACCTCGTCCAAGACCTCGGACCGCGCAACGAGCATCGTCAGCTTCCGCGCCAGCAACCGCGTCACGGTGAAGATTCGCGACGTGACCAAGGTGGCCAGCGTGATCGACACGCTGGTCGGCGCCGGCGCCAATGATGTCGGCAACATTTCCTTCGAGGTCACGCTGGCCTCGAAACTGCTCGACGGTGCCCGCGAGCAGGCGCTTGCCGATGCCCGCCGCAAGGCCGAGATCTACGCCAAGGCCGCCGGCGTGACGCTCGGCGCGCCCCTCAGCATCTCCGAAGGCGGCGGTCCGATGCCGCTGTTCAAGAGCCGCATAGCAGCCGCACCCATGGCCGCAGCCCCGGCGCAGGTCGCTCCCGGCGAGGAGACGCTGTCGGTGACGGTGAATGTGAGCTGGGCGATCAAGCCGGCACAACCGGCGCAGTAAGAGGCACACTGCCGCACCAACCTGGGTGTGCGCTCGCTACGCTCGCTTGTCCGTGACGACACCGGAGATAAACGGCGCAGTCATCAAATCTCCACCACCTGCCCCGGCTTCAGCGCCACGAACCGCTCGCGCGGGATGCTCGCTGCATCGAGCGCTTCGAGCAGCGCCTTTGCCGGCGCGTCGATGGCCTCATCGGTGAGCTGGAACGTGCCATGGTGATGCGCCAGCGCGGCCTGCGCGCCGCAGTCCGATAGCGCCTTCACCGCGTCTTCCGGATTCATGTGCTGCTCGCGCATGAACCAGCGCGGCTCGTAGGCACCGATCGGCAGGATCGCGAGACGCAAGGGACCGTGCGCTTCGCCGACGCGGCGGAAATGCGCGCCCTCGCCGTAGCCGGAATCGCAGACGACGTAGATCTTTCCCGCGGGCGTCTCCAGCACGAAGCTCGCCCACAGCGCCCTGTTGCGGTCGAACAGGCTGCGCGCCGACCAGTGGCGTGTCGGCACGAGATGCACGGCAATGTCGCCGCCGAGCTCGACGCGGTCGTGCCAGTCGAACGCCTCGGCGCGGATCGCGCCGTCGCGCTCACGCATGGTGAGATCGTTGCCGAGCGGCGTGATCACGCGCGGCGCAAAATTCTTGGCGAGCCGCGACAGCGTCGCGATGTCGAGGTGATCGTAGTGACCGTGCGAGACCAGCACGACGTCGATCTTCGGCAGCTTGTCGAAGGCGATGCCGGGGTCGTTGTGGCGCTTCGGCCCGGCCCAGCCCACCGGCGAGACCCGCATCGACCAGACAGGATCGACGAGGATATTGAGCCCGCCGGTCTGGATCAGCCAGCTCGCGTGCCCGACAAAGGACAGCCTGACCTTGCCGCCATTAACCTCCACCGGCGGATAATCGGCATAGGGGCTCGGAACCCAGGCCGGCCAGACCGACCGGTCGCGCTTGCCGCCGAACTGCCAGCGCAGGACCTCGCGCAGCGATTTTGGCGGAACTCCATCGGGGTCGAAGAACTTTTCGCCGTCGAAATGATCGGACGGCGGGCCGGAATAGGTCTTGATGCTGCGGCGGGTCATCTAACGGCCCGAATGGCCCCAAAATAAAGGTTCCGGGAAGGAATAAGCAGCCGAACCGCCCCCTTCAAGATGCCACATTCCGGCTTGTTTCCTTGACTTTTGCGGCTTGCGGGGGTTTAAGGCCGCACCACTTCTCGGAAAGGCTTTCTTTTCGACCCGCCGACTGGCCCTGGAGGCCAGAGGTCAACGCCCGACAGCGCGATGCGCCCTCGGGCGTAAAGGTGTTTGGAAGATCGTATTTGGCTTCGGGCCACGACCCGAGCAAGTGGTCATCCCCTGCGAAGGCGGGGGATCCAGTATTCCGAGACGGCTCGGCTTGAACCGAGAGGCCGCGGCGTACTGGATGCCCCGCCTTCGCGGGGCATGACAGCGGAGAGTAACGGAGCGCGCCCCCACGGGGGACAGCAACAGGACGACTTCATTGTTCGACAATCTGTCGGAAAGGCTTGGCGGCATCCTCGATCGTCTGACGGGGCGCGGTGCGCTGACCGAAAAGGACGTCGACGCCGCGATGCGCGAAGTGCGCCGCGCGCTGCTGGAGGCCGACGTCGCGCTCGAAGTGGTGCGCAGCTTCACCGAGCGCGTGCGCGAGCAGGCGATCGGCGCCACCGTCGTGAAGTCGGTCACCCCCGGCCAGATGGTCGTCAAGATCGTCCATGACGAGCTGATCAACACGCTCGGCGCCGAAGGCCAGACCATCGACGTGAATTCCGTGCCGCCGGTGCCGATCATGATGGTCGGCCTGCAAGGTTCCGGCAAGACGACGACCACCGCGAAGCTCGCCCGCCGCCTCGTCCAGCGCGACAAGCGCAAGGTGCTGATGGCTTCGCTCGACGTCTACCGTCCGGCGGCGATGGAGCAGCTCGCCGTGCTCGGCCGCGATCTCGACATTCCGACCCTGCCGATCGTCGCGGGCCAGCAGCCGCCGCAAATCGCGAAGCGCGCGCTGGAAGCCGGCAAGCTCGGCGGCTACGACATCGTGCTGCTCGACACCGCCGGCCGCACCACGCTCGACGAAGAGATGATGGCGGAGGCTGCCGCGATCAAAGCCGCAGCCAATCCGCATGAAGTGCTGCTGGTTGCGGATAGCCTCACCGGCCAGGACGCGGTGAACCTCGCGCGCTCGTTCGATCAGCGCGTCGGCCTCACGGGCATCGTGCTGACAAGGGTGGACGGCGACGGCCGCGGCGGCGCCGCGCTGTCGATGCGCGCAGTCACCGGCAAGCCGATCAAGCTGATCGGCACCGGCGAAAAGACCGATGCGCTGGAGGATTTCCATCCCGACCGTATCGCCGGCCGTATCCTCGGCATGGGCGACGTGGTGTCGCTGGTCGAACGGGCCGCCGCGAACATCGACGCCGAGAAGGCCGCGCGCACCGCCGAGCGGATGCGCAAGGGCCAGTTCGATCTCAACGACATGCGCGAGCAGCTGTCGCAGATGGCCAATATGGGCGGCATCAGCGGGCTGATGGGCATGATGCCCGGCATCTCCAAGATGAAGAACCAGATTGCCGCCGCAGGGATCGACGACAAGATCCTGAAGCGGCAGGTCGCGATCATCGATTCCATGACGCGCGAGGAGCGCCGGCACCCCGACCTGCTCAAGGCGAGTCGCAAGAAGCGGATCGCCGCCGGAAGCGGCCAGAGCGTCGAGCACGTCAACAAGCTGCTCAAGATGCACCGGAACATGGCCGACGTGATGAAGGCGATGGGCTCGGGCAAGCGCGGCCCGCTCGCCGGCATCGCGCAGGCCATGGGCTTTGGCGGCGGCATGAAGATGCCCTCGCCCGAAGAGATGAAGGCGCTGCAGGAGAAGATGCAGGGCGGTGGCGGCGGACAGGGCTTGCCCAACCTGCCGAAGGATTTGCCGCCTGGTCTTCGCACCGGCCTGCCGAACCTGCCTGGACTGACCGGGCTGAGCGGCAAGCCGACGCTGCCGGGCCTCGGCGGTTTTCCAGGCAAGAAGAAATGAGGAATTCGTCGCGGGGGATCGTCAGCATCCTGCGCAACGCGGAATACCAATCAACCGAACGAACTGTACTTTGAAGGAGAACTGAATGTCCGTCGTTATCCGCCTCGCGCGCGCAGGCACCAAGAAGCGCCCCGTCTATCACGTTGTCGTCGCCGACTCGCGCTTTCCGCGCGATGGCCGCTTCATCGAGCGCTTGGGCTATTTCAACCCGCTGCTGCCGAAGGACAACGAGACCCGTCTCAAGCTCGACATGGACAAGGTGAAGGCCTGGCTCGCCAAGGGCGCGCAGCCCTCGGACCGCGTGATGCGCTTCCTGGACGCAGCCGGCGTGAAGAAGCGCGAAGCGCGCAGCAACCCGCAGAAGGCCGTGCCGCGCAAGGAGCGCAAGGCGCAGGCCGAAGCCGCCGCGAAGGCTTAAGTCTCTTCGATGCCCAGGCCTTCATGCTTCGAGACGCACGGCTTTCGCCGTGCTCCTCAGCATGAGTGTCTATCTCCTCATCCTGAGGAGCACGCGCACCCGAGCAAGCCGAGCGAAAGCGAGGCCGTCGCGAACGGTGCAAACAAAGCGTGCGTCTCGAAGGGTGAGGCCACCTGATGTCTCAACTCATTTGCGTCGCGCGGATCGGCGCCGCGCATGGAGTGCGCGGCGCGGTCAAATTGTGGACCTTCACCGAAGATCCCTTTGCCGTGCGGCGCTATGGTCCGCTGTCGACCCTCGACGGCAAGCGCCAGTTCGAGCTCGCGCAGGCACGCGAGGCCAAGGATCATCTGGTCGCGACGTTCAAGGGCGTCACGACCCGCGATGAAGCCGAACGGCTCAACGGCATCGAGCTCTATGTCGCGCGCGAAAAGCTGCCTGCGACCGATGACGACGAATATTACCACGCCGATCTGATCGGGCTCGCCGCCGTCACCACGGCCGGCGACGCGCTCGGTCGTGTGTTCGCGATCCACAATTTCGGCGCCGGCGACATCATCGAGATTGCTCCGCCCAAGGGTACGACGATGCTGCTGCCGTTCTCCAACGCGGTGGTGCCGGAGGTCGATCTCGACGGCGGTCGCGTCGTGATCGCGCTGCCGCAGGAGATCGAAGGCGAGGACGAAGGCGACGCTCTCTCCACCAGTCCCCGCGAAAGCGGGGACCCATAACCACAGGCCGTGGTTTTTGGCTAAGCTGATTGCAATGACCAACTCCTCACCCTGGCGCGCGACGGTGCTGACGCTGTTTCCCGAGATGTTTCCGGGACCGCTCGGCGTGAGCCTGGCCGGCCGGGCGCTGGCCTCCGGGCTTTGGGAGCTCGAGGCGCGGGACATCCGGGCGTCCGCGACCGATCGTCACCGCAGCGTCGACGACACGCCGGCCGGTGGCGGGCCGGGCATGGTGCTGCGGGCGGATGTCCTGGCCGCGGCCATCGATGCCGCCGGGATCGGCGAGGTGCGGCCAAAGCTCCTCATGAGCCCCCGCGGTCGGCCATTGACCCAGGCCCGCGTCATCGAGCTGGCAAAGGGCCCCGGCCCCCTGATTGTCTGCGGCCGGTTCGAGGGGATCGACCAGCGGGTGATCGAGGCAAGGGGCCTGGAGGAGGTCTCGATCGGCGATTACGTGCTTTCCGGCGGCGAAATCGCAGCACTGGCGCTGATCGACGCGTGCGTGCGGCTCTTGCCGGGAGTGATGGGCAAGGAGGCCTCGGGAACCGAGGAAAGCTTCTCCGAAGGTCTCCTGGAATATCCCCAATACACCCGTCCGCAGCTGTTTGAAGGGGTTCCGATCCCGGAGATCCTTACCTCCGGCGACCATGCCAAGGTCGCGGCCTGGCGGCGGGCCGAATCCGAGGCCCTGACGGCTGCCCGGCGGCCGGATCTGTGGGAAAAAGCGACGAATCGAGCCTCCGGCCAAAAAACGCCAAAAAACAAGACAGACGGGTGACAAACGCTCCCGCTTGCCTTATAGGAGCGGCCAAATCCGCAATGGCTGGATAGACGAATTTCGCGCAGCCCCCTCTTTTTCGTGGCTGGGCGCGCCGATGGAGAATTACCCATGAACCTGATCAAGCAGCTCGAAAAAGAGCAATTCGACAAGCTCTCCGCCGGCAAGGAGATTCCGGAATTCGCCCCCGGCGACACCGTGATCGTCAACGTGAAGGTCGTCGAAGGCGACCGCACCCGCGTGCAGGCCTATGAAGGCGTCTGCATCGGCCGTTCCGGCGGTGGCCTCAACGAGAGCTTCACCGTGCGCAAGATCTCCTACGGCGAGGGCGTCGAGCGCGTGTTCCCGCTGCTCTCCCCGATGATCGACTCGATCAAGGTGGTGCGTCGCGGCAAGGTGCGTCGCGCCAAGCTCTATTACCTGCGCAATCTCCGCGGCAAGTCGGCTCGCATCGTCGAGAAGCAGGACCGCGCGACTGCAGTCAACGAGTAATCTTCGCAACAGGCGGATCGGCGAAGAAGCGCGGGGCTTGGCTCCGCGCTTTTTTGTTTGCGGTTCGTGCGGTGACGACGAGGTGTCGATCCTCATCCTGAGGAGCGCGGAACGCGCGTCTCGAAGGATGAAGGCCCGGTCCGTGGCCTCGCCCTTCGAGACGCGCGCCAAGGCGCGCTCCTCAGGGTGAGGGGCATGCCCTGTGCAAGTAGTGAAAGCTCTCGCGCTTCCAAATCGGCCTGCTATATATTCCTGGAATGTTTCCAGATCAGACCCGCAACGAGCCCATCAAGCGCATCGTCATCGACGATCGCTCGCGGCTGCCTGGCCGGTTCTTCGGACGCTTTGCGACCTCGGCAACGTCAGAGCTTAGACGCGCAGCTTAAACGCTGCGCCGACGATTTGTTTGCCCGCGCGCAAAGGCGCGCTTCACATCGCTACCAAACATTGCTGGAGCTCACGCTCATGTCCAAACCGACCACACTGTACGACAAGATCTGGAACGATCACCTGGTGCACGAAGCCGAGGACGGCACCTGCCTGCTCTATATCGACCGCCATCTGGTGCACGAAGTCACCTCGCCGCAGGCTTTCGAAGGCCTGCGTACCACGGGCCGCAAGGTGCACGCGCCCGAAAAGACGCTCGCCGTCGTCGACCACAACGTGCCGACCACCGATCGCACCAAGCCGAACCCCGACCCTGAAAGCATCGAGCAGATCAAGGCGCTCGCGGAGAATGCCAAGGAATTCGGCATCGAATATTACAACGAGTTCGACAAGCGCCAGGGCATCGTCCACGTCATCGGCCCCGAGCAGGGCTTTACGCTGCCCGGCACCACCATCGTCTGCGGTGACAGCCACACCTCGACGCATGGCGCGTTCGGCGCGCTCGCGCACGGCATCGGCACGAGCGAGGTCGAGCACGTGCTGGCGACGCAGACGCTGATCCAGAAGAAGGCCAAGAACATGCGCGTCACCGTCGACGGCAAATTGCCGGAGGGCGTGACGGGCAAGGACATCATCCTGGCCATCATCGGCGAGATCGGCACCGCCGGCGGCACCGGTTACGTGCTGGAATACGCTGGCGATGCGATCCGCGCGCTCAGCATGGAAGGCCGCATGACGGTCTGCAACATGTCGATCGAAGGTGGCGCCCGCGCCGGCCTCGTCGCGCCCGACCAGAAGGCCTTCGACTTCCTGCGCGGCCGTCCGAAGTCGCCGCAGGGCGCAGCCTGGGATGACGCGATGCGCTACTGGGAGAAGTTGCGCTCCGACGACGGCGCGCATTTCGACCACGAGCTTCGGCTGGATGCAGCCAAGCTGCCGCCGATCGTGACCTGGGGCACCTCGCCTGAAGACGTGATCTCGGTGACCGGCCTCGTGCCGGATCCGGACAAGATCGAGGATGAGGCCAAGCGCCTCTCCAAGCATCGCGCGCTGAAATATATGGGCCTGGCCGCGGGCACGAAGATCACCGACATCAAGCTCGATCGCGTCTTCATCGGCTCCTGCACCAACGGGCGCATCGAAGACCTGCGCGCCGCGGCGAAGATCGCCGAGGGCAAGACCGTCAGCGCCCATGTCAACGCCATGGTCGTGCCGGGCTCCGGCATCGTGAAGGAGCAGGCCGAAGCGGAGGGTCTGGACAAGATCTTCATCAAGGCCGGCTTCGAATGGCGTGAGCCGGGCTGCTCGATGTGCCTCGCCATGAACCCGGACAAGCTCAAGCCGGAAGAGCGCTGCGCCTCGACCTCGAACCGCAATTTCGAGGGCCGCCAGGGCTTCAAGGGCCGCACGCATCTGGTGTCGCCGGCGATGGCGGCCGCGGCTGCGATCGCGGGTCACTTCGTCGACGTCAGGGATTGGCGCTGAGCCACATCAGCGCAATTCTAACGATCCGGGCAAGCGTGCCTTAAGCGGCTTGCCCCAAGACTTCATCCTCGCGACGAGCTCGCGAGGATGAAGATGGCCAACAAGCCGGACTACATCGACCTCATCAGCGATGCGACGCGCCAGCATCGGCGCCGCGCTGCGCCGTCGCGCGTCGTCGCCAAGCCCGAGATCGAGGAGACCTCGCGCCTCAGCCGCTGGCCGCCGGCGATGTTCCGGCAATGGAAGCTCGACAATCTGATGCGCTGGAAGCCTGCATCCTGGAAGCTCGGGGATTGGCTCTAGCCACAAGCACTCCGCATCATGCCCGGGGCATCCACGACCTTTCTTTGCGAGGCCAAGAACGTGGATGGCCGGGACGAAGCCCGGCCATGACGTGACGGATAGAGTTCGGCGGTTCTCACATCACCAATAGCGATGCCGCCAGCCCCAGTGGTGCCAGCGATGCCAATGGTGCCAGCGGCAGATGCGGCGCGGGCCCCAATGGGTCCAGATGACCCGGCAGCGGCGCGGATAGCTGTAATAGGGATAGTAGCCGCCGTAATAGTAGCGCCGGTGGAAGTGGCGATAGCCGTAGTAGGGACGATAACCCCAGTGACGGTGATATCCGCCGTAACGGAAGCCGCCATAGCGATAGCCGCCGCCATGAAAGGCCGGCGCGGCACGGAAGCCACCACCGTGGAAGCCGCCGCCACGGACGCCGCCGAAATGCGCTCCGCCACCGCCGTGAAACCCTCCGCCGCCGTGAAAACCTCCACCACCACGGAAGCCGCCCCCATGGCCGCCACCGCCGCCACCACCGTGGCGGACCTGCGTGACCATGTCATCGGTCGCGGCTTTCGCTGCCGGTAAGGCGACCGGATTGATTGGGGTCAGCGCCTCGGCGCGCTGCGCAGTCCCTGCCGACAGCACCAGCGCTGCCACGGCCGCAAGTCCGAACAAGCGGACCACGCTCGCCGGGGGATCAAAACTCCTCAGCATCAAACCCTCCCTGGATCTGGACAGCGCGGCGTGAGCCCACCTCGAAGTGCGAGGCGGACGTGGCGGGCGCTGTTCATTTGCGGTCGCTCCCCAAGATTAAATTAGGGACAGTGACGTGAACGCCTCATGAATGAATGAGAGCGAGAGGATCGGCTGCGATGGAGAGTCGCTAGAGAGCGTGCAGTTGCGCCAACAAAAGAGCGCGGAAGTCTCACCACCACGGCCCGAAGCCGAGCACGAAGGGAGCGGGCACGCTGTAGGGATAGGGCCGATAATAGACGGGCCGCGCGTAGTAGTGCGGCTGATAGGGCGCGTGCCGAACGCTACGCACGTATCGGTCGTGACGTCGCATGCCGAAATCAACCGTTCGCGCCGACGACTGCTGCGTGGCGATTGACGTCGCCGCAACCGATGCATCAGGCAGGGCCATTGCCAGTCCCAATGCGCCGACGATGACGATCGCTGTCTTCATGACCATCTCCATGCCGCCAGCATGAAGCCTTCGTGACGTCATCTGCAAGCGAAAACAGGCCCGGTTATCCGGGCCTGTTTTGCCGCCGATCGACGCGTCACCACCAGCGCCGGTGATGCCAATGGTGCCAGCGCCAGTGATGATGGTGCCAGCCACGCCAATGCACTTCCGTCGTGGTGGCAGCGACATCCTGCACCGCTGGTGCGGCGCCGGGATTGATGAGGGATACGGCATGCGCGCGCTGGATGGGCGCAGCGGACATCAGCACGGCTGCGACGGCAGCGAGACCGAACACCCTAGCCTTCGTGAATTGCATGTCGTCCTCCTCCTATCTCCAAGTGTGACGCAATATGTGTGACGAAAATCCAGCATGGCGTCACGGAGGAGAACGCTAGAGGCGGCAGCCTGAATCGTGTATGAATGAACGCGCCGCAAAGATGAATGCAAAGAGCTGCTCGCGAAAGACCTGCGGCCAGATGCTTTCGAGACCCGCGCAACGCATTTCGTTTGCGCCAATAAAACCAACCGTCAATGATCAGCGTATCTTCTGGACGACCAGATGCAGGAGATGGTCATGGCACTGTCACGTGGTGGGCTGCCGGTTTCGCGCTTTGCTGTTTCAACGGTTACCCTGTTCGGCTCGGAGGTCGCGCTCGCCGCACAAGGACCGGGCGTTGAAGTGGGCGCGGCGAGCCCGTTCGTGCAAGCGGTGATGGCGATCCTGGTCTACGGCGCGTCCGCGCTCGTCGTCGGCGTTGGCCTGATCGGGGCGTTGCGAGGTCGTTGATCTAGCCCCGTCGCCAGTAGCAGCTCATGCGCGGCACGATCACGGTGCCGCTCGGCCGATATTCCTGCACATAGGTGGCGTTGCATTCCCGTACCGCGTCCGGGCCGGGATTGTAGCGCGGATAGACCCCGTCCGGCGTCTCGTACGGCACCACGCGCAACCGCGGCCGGCGGCGCGGCGGCGGCGCATCCGGGGGCAAGGCATCTGGCGAAAAGACCTGGGCCAGCCGGACTGCGGCGCCAGTCGCCTGGGCTTTCGCGCCGGAATCAAAAAACAGCGAAAACAACCCCATGCAAAGTAAGACCTGGCAAAGTAAGATCAGTGCCGCTGTTCCCGCCCGCATCGTGCCACCCACCTGAATCGACCCCATCAAGGCGCCGTACGCTCCCCGTTTTGGTGCCGCGCGTCAACCTTGCCGCGATCATAAAGCCGGATGCATCGCCGGGGAACCCGCGCTAAGAGAGGGCATGTGGACGGAATTGAAAGCGCCTTCGCTCGCCGAAATGGAGGCGGTGGCGCACGACATCTTCGAGCGCCTGCCGAAACACTTTCGCGATCTCTGCGAGGGCGTGATCCTCCGCGTCGACGACTTCCCGACTGACGAGGTCCTCGACGAGATGGACTGCGAGAGCGAGTTCGACCTGCTCGGCCTGTTCCAGGGGGTCGGCCTGCCGCGGCAAAGCTTCGCCGACGTGGCGCGGCTGCCGAACATGGTTTGGCTCTACCGCCGGCCGATCCTGGATTATTGGGCCGAGCACGAGGAGAGCCTCGGCCATATCGTCCGCCACGTGCTGATCCATGAGATCGGGCACCATTTCGGCCTCTCCGACGACGATATGGCCGCGATTGAGGCCTCCGTAGACTAGATCTCATCGAGCCACGGGCTCGGTCAACCTCCCCCGCAAGCGGGAGAGGGAGCCGACCTACTTCGTGGCGAGCAGATGAGATCTGCCGAATTTGGCCTAGGATTCGGGCCCTAATCGCGATAAACAGCCGTTCCCCTGACCTACCCGGGAAGCGCAACCATGGACAAGTTCACCACGCTGGAAGGCGTCGCGGCGCCGCTGAAGATCATCAATGTCGACACCGACATGATCATTCCGAAGCAGTACCTGAAGACCATCAAGCGTACCGGCCTTGGCAAGGGGCTGTTCTCCGAGCAGCGCTACAACGACGACGGCAGCGAGAATCCGGACTTCGTGCTCAACCAGCCGGCCTATCGCAATTCGAAGGTGCTGGTCGCCGGCGACAATTTCGGCTGCGGCTCGAGCCGCGAGCACGCGCCCTGGGCGCTGCTCGACTTCGGCATCCGCTGCGTGATCTCGACCTCGTTCGGCGACATCTTCTACAACAACTGCTTCAAGAACGGCATTCTGCCGATCCGCGTTGCCCAAGAAGACCTCGACAAGCTGTTCGACGATGCGGAGCGCGGCGCCAATGCGACGCTCACCATCGACCTGCCCAACCAGGAGATCCGCGGCCCCGACGGCGGCAAGGTCAAGTTCGAGATCGACCCGTTCCGCAAGCACTGCCTGATCAACGGCCTCGACGACATCGGCCTCACGATGGAGAAGAAGGCCTCGATCGACACCTACGAGGAGAAGCTCAAGCGCGAACGCGCCTGGGCCTGAGATCGGCTTTTATTTCGAGCCCCGGTGCGATGCGCGCCGGGGCTTTTTCTTTGCCCGCTGTTCTTTGCCCTCTCGCGTTTGTCATTTATAGCTTGCCCGCATGTTGCCCGACATCGTCACCTTCTGGCATGGCCCGATGGACGCGCTGCGCCAGACCTGTCTGCGCTCGCAGCTCGCGGCCGGGCACAGGGTCACTGTCTACAGCTTCGATACGATTCCGGGCCTGCCTTCCGGCGTCGACAATGCCGAGGCCGAAGCAATCCTGCCGCATGTGTTCTCGGAAAAGCTGCGGCCACCGCAGCCGGACGGAAGCTGGCGCGACTGGACCACGCTTCAGTTCAGCGACTTCTTCCGCATGAAGCTGATGGCTCAAGACGCAGGCCTGTGGCTCGACGCCGATGTGCTGCTCTTGAAACCCGTCGAGATCGATCCGGCAAAACCCTATTTTGCCTGGGAGCGGCCGCGCCAGCTCGGCAACTCCGTGCTCTATTTGCCGCCCGAGCACGGCATCGTTCGCGCCTTCGAGGCGCTGATGGAGCAGGAGGAGCTGACGCCGGACTGGCTGTCGCTGCGCCACCGCCTGACGTTTGCATTGCGCCGCCTGCGCGGCGGCTCGAACCGGCTCTCGGATATTCGCGTCGCGATCTATGGTCCGGCCGCGTTGACCGCACTCGCGCATCGCTTCGGCGAACTTGATAACGCGTTGCCCAAGCAGTCGTTCTATGCGGTGCATGCCGAACCAAAACTGTTCTTCGAACCGTCCAACTATCTCGGCCTCGTCGCCAACCCCGAAATCATCGGCCTGCACATCTCGCCCAAGGGACGCGGCGGCCAGAAGCCGATTCCGGGAAGCCTGTATGCCTGGGCCGCGGAGCGGTTTAGCTAAAGCGTGATGGCATTAAGTTCGATAGCCTGAATTTTTGAGGTAGTTGGCGCATTCCTCGGGGGTGAAGGCAT
>NZ_JBANAZ010000122.1:0-12138 GCF_059803455.1 Bradyrhizobium sp. UFLA05-108
TCGAACAAGGAGATGATCTGAAATGATCTAACAACCACTCATCCTTGACCAAGCCCATACAAGTATTCCAGAGACGCTTGTTCTTGAACCGAGAGGCCTGCTGCGTACTGGATGCCCCGGTCAAGCCGGGGCATGTCGGCGGTGGGCCTTGCCCTACTGCTTCAGCGTCTCCAGAAACCGTACCGGCTCGCCTTGCGACGGCGCCGCGAGCTCGCCTTGCCACATCACGCGCCTGCCACGGACGAAGGTGCCGACGGGCCATCCCATAACGCGCACGCCGTCGTAAGGCGTCCAGCCGGCTTTGGAGGCGACCCATTTGTTGGTGATGGTCTCGCTGCGCTTGAGGTCGACGATGGTGAAGTCGGCATCGTAGCCCGCGGCGATGCGGCCCTTGCAGGCAATGTTGAAGAGGCGTGCAGGCCCGGCACTGCTGAGATCGACGAACCGGGCGAGCGACAGCCGACCCGCATTGACGTGGTCGAGCATCAACGGCACCAGCGTCTGCACGCCGGTCATACCCGAGGGCGAGGCTGGATAGGTCTTCTGCTTCTCCTCCAGCGTATGCGGCGCATGGTCGGAGCCGAGGATGTCGATGATGCCCTGCTCGATACCTCGCCAGATGCCGGCGCGGTGATCGGCCGAGCGCACCGGCGGATTCATCTGCGCAAGCGTGCCGAGCCGCTCATAGCATTCGGGAGCGGCCATGGTGAGGTGATGCGGCGTCGCCTCGCAGGATGCGACATCCTTGTGGTCGCGCAGGAACTCGATCTCTTCCTTGGTCGAAATGTGCAGCACGTGGATGCGCCTGCCTGTCTCGCGCGCGAGCTTCACGAGACGCTGCGTCGCCATCAGCGCCGCAGTCTCGTCGCGCCAGACCGGGTGCGAGCGCGCATCGCCCTCGATGCGCAGCGACTTGCGCTCGTTGAGGCGATATTCGTCCTCCGCGTGGAACGAGGCGCGGCGGCGGATCACCTGAAAAATGCGGCGCAGGCTGTCGTCGTCCTCGACAAGCAGCGCGCCGGTGGAGGAGCCGATGAACACCTTGACGCCAGCGCAGCCCGGCGCACGCTCGAGATGCGGCAGATCCTGCACGTTCTCGCGCGTGCCGCCGATGAAGAAGGCGAAATCGCAATGCATGCGATGATGGCCTCGCTTCACCTTGTCGGTGAAATCAGCTTCCGTCACCGTGAGCGGCGAGGTGTTCGGCATCTCGAACACGGCGGTGACGCCGCCCATCACAGCGCTGCGCGAACCGGTCTCGAGATCCTCTTTGTGCGTCAGGCCAGGCTCGCGGAAATGCACCTGCGTGTCGATCACGCCGGGCAGGATGTGCAGGCCCTTGCAGTCAACGACCTCCGCCGCCGCGCCTTGCGCAAGCGATCCGATCTCCGCGATACGGCCACCCACAATGCCGATGTCGCGGATGCCCTCGCCGTCCTGATTGACCACCGTGCCGGATTTCAGGATCACGTCAAAATGCTGGGTCATGGCTGTCAGTCTCTTTCATCCCTCAGGCGCAGGGCTCGAGGCCTTGTCGTTTAAGCAGGGCGGGCTTACGTTCGAAGCAGACATGTCGCAAGAGATTTTCGCAATGAAGGCAGCGTTTCTCCCCGATCGGGGCGTGGTCAAAATCGCAGGCGAGGATGCGCAGAGCTTCCTCAATGGCCTGTTCACCACGGATATCGGCAGGCTCAAGCCCGGGCTCGGCCGATTCGGCGCGCTGTTGACGCCGCAGGGCAAGATCATCGTGGATTTCCTGATCACGGAGGCACCCGCCGGCCATGGCGGCGGCTACCTGATCGACTGCCCGAAGGCGCTCGCGGAAACCCTCGCGACCAAGCTGAAGTTCTACAAGCTGCGCGCCAAGGTCACTGTGGAAAATCTGTCCGATCTCGGCGTGCTGGCCGCATGGGATGGCAAGCCTGCCGCCCAGCCCGACCTCGCTTTCACCGACCCGCGCGACGAGCGGCTCGGGTTGCGTATCCTGGTCCCCGCGGAACTCAAGGAGAAGCTTGCCGCGCTGATCGGTGCCGAACTCCTCGAGGCGTCCGAATATGAGGTGCATCGCATCGCGCTGGGCGTGCCGCGGGGCGGGCTCGATTTCATCTATGGCGATGCATTCCCGCACGAGACCAACATGGATCGCCTCTTCGGCGTCGATTTCGACAAGGGCTGCTACGTCGGCCAGGAGGTGGTCTCGCGCATGCAACATCGCGGCACCGCGCGCACGCGCAGCGTCAAGGTGCTGCTCGACGGCCCCTCACCCGAGGCCGGCGCCACCATCCTCGCCGGCGACAAGCCGGTCGGCACCATCGGCTCGACGGCACAAGGCAAGGGCATTGCGCTGGTGCGCATCGATCGCGTCGTCGACGCGCTCGACGCCGGACAGACACTGACCGCCGGCGGGCTCGATGTGAGGCTCGCGGAACCCGACGTCGTCCGCATTCCAGCGAAGCATCCCGTCGCATGAGCCGCGCCCCTCGCCTGCATGCCGACGGCCTGACGCGCTGCCCCTGGCCCGGCGAAGATCCGCTGTATGTCGCCTATCACGACACGGAATGGGGCGTGCCTGAATACGATGACCGCGCGCTCTACGAGAAGCTGATTCTCGACGGTTTCCAGGCCGGCCTCTCCTGGATCACGATTTTGCGCAAGCGCGACAATTTCCGCAAAGCCTTCGATGACTTCCAGCCGGAGAAGATCGCGCGCTACAACGCGAAGAAGGTCCACGCGCTGATGAACGATGCCGGTATCGTGCGCAACCGCGCCAAGGTCGAGGGCACGATTGCGAGCGCAAAATCCTATCTGGAGATCATGGACAAGGGCCCCGGTTTCTCGAAGCTGCTGTGGGATTTCGTCGACGGCAGGCCGCTGGTCAACAAGTTCAAGACCACCGCGAGCGTGCCTGCCTCGACGCCGCTGTCGGTGCAGATCTCCAAGGAGCTGTCCTCGCGCGGCTTCAAATTCGTCGGCCCTACCATCGTCTATGCCTTCATGCAGGCGACCGGCATGGTCAACGACCATCTCGTCGACTGCCATTGCCACGCGTCCTGCGGCAAGACGCAGCGCAAGCTGCGCCTCAAAGCAAGATGAAAGTCGCGAAGCGCGCCGCAAACGACGTGCAATCCCGCGCCTGGCAGCGCATGTTGTCCGGCCGCCGGCTCGATCTGCTCGACCCCTCGCCGCTCGACGTCGAGATCGCCGACATCGCGCATGGGCTCGCACGCGTCGCGCGCTGGAACGGGCAGACCACGGGCGCGCACATCTTCTCGGTCGCCCAGCACACCCTGCTGGTCGAGACCGTGATGCGCCACGAAAGCCCGCGCGTCGACCAGCGCTTGCGGCTCGCCGCCCTGCTGCACGATGCGCCGGAATACGTGATTGGCGACATGATCTCGCCGTTCAAGGCCGTGCTCGACGGCCACTACAAGGCGGTGGAGAAGCGGCTGCTCGGCGCGATCCATATCCGCTTCGGATTGCCGCCGGTTCTTCCCGAGGAGATCACGCAGGCCATCAAGGCCGCCGATCGCGGTGCGGCCTATCTCGAGGCCACCGAACTCGCCGGCTTCAGCGAGAGCGAGGCGCGGCGGCTGTTCGGCCGCGACCCTAGCCTGCCCGAAACCGTTCTCCGCGACTATCTGACGCCGTGGACGGCTGCGAGAGCCGAGAAGCGGTTTCTGGAGCGGTTCAATGCAGTGTTTTCATAGCGTAGGCTATTCGTAGGTGGGCAAAGCGAAGCGTGCCCACCGATCAGAGCAAGGTGAAGCATGGTGGGCACGGCGCGTTGCGCCTTTGCCCACCCTACGGGTGCCGGCTATAATCGGCCGCAAGAAGGAACACCATGATCCACGTCTGCTCGCTTGCCGCCCTGCCCGAAACGGTTCGTCTCACCGGCGCCAGCCATGTGCTGACCGTGATGGCCAATGTCGAGCAGGTGGTGCGGCCAGTGTCGGTGCTGCCGGCCAATCATCTGAAAGTCTCGATGGATGACATCACCGAGGAGCTGGACGGCTTCGTCGCGCCCTCGGAAGGACATATCAACCAGGTGCTGAACTTCGTCCGCGGCTGGGATCGCAGCGCGCCGCTGGTCGTGCATTGCTATGCCGGTATCAGCCGCTCCACCGCGAGCGCGTTTGCCGCGGCATGCTTGCTCAATCCGCATCGCGACGAAATCGAGATCGCGAAGAAGATCCGCGCCGCCTCCCCGATCGCCTCGCCCAACCGTCGCATCGTCGAGCTCGCCGATCGCGCGCTCCGCCGCGACGGTCGCATGTTGCGCGCGCTCGACGAGATGGGTCCGGGCGCGATGATGGTGGAGAGCCGTCCATTCGTGATCGAGCTCGAATGACCCCGCAAAACCCGTTTCCCGGATGAGCGACAAGCTGCTGACGCCGATCGAGATCGGCCTGACCGCCGCAATCGTTGCGATCGAGGCGCATGAGCCGCTGATCCTCACAGCGCGCGGCAGCGACGGCCTGGCCGGCCTGCCTTTCGGTCCATTCGATGCGCTGACACATCGCACCTTCGAGATCGGCCTGCGCGCCTGGGTCGAGGAACAGGCGGGCTTGAGGCTCGGCTATGTCGAGCAGCTCTACACTTTTGGCGATCGCGGCCGTCATGCGGAGGCGGCCGATACCGGCGCGCATATGGTCTCGATCGGCTATCTCGCGCTGACTCGCGCCAGCGACAACGGAGTACGTGCGGCCGGTGCGACGTTCGAGCCGTGGTATCGCTTCTTCCCCTGGGAGGACTGGCGCGAGCAGCCGCCGGCGATCATCGCCCGCGACATCATTCCGGCGCTGACCCGGTGGGCCGAGGAGGAGACGCCCGAGACGATCCGTGCGCTGCCGCGCAGGGATCGCGTGCGGCTCAATTTCGGCCTGGACGGCGCGGCATGGGACGAGGAGCGCGTGCTCGACCGTTACGAGCTGCTCTACGAGGCCGGGCTGATCGAGGAGGCGCGCCGCGACGGCCGTCCTGCGGCATTAGCGCGCAAGGCGCTTCCTGCGCTCGGCCTCTCGATGCGGTTCGACCACCGCCGGATTCTCGCCACTTGCATTGCCCGGCTGCGCGCAAAGCTCAAGTATCGCCCTGTCATCTTTGAACTTTTGCCCGCCGAATTCACACTCACGGAATTGCAGCACACGGTGGAGGCAATCTCCGGCCGGCACCTGCACAAGCAGAATTTCCGTCGCCTAGTGGAAAGCGAAGCTCTGGTCGAACCGACTGGCGTGATGTCGACACAGACCGGCGGGCGGCCGGCAGCACTCTATCGCTTCCGCCGCGAAGTGCTCCAGGAGCGGCCGGCGCCAGGCTTGCGCGTCCGCTCCCGGCGCTAAGAGCATGTTACGCGGGTCGCTTTTCGCGGCTCGCCTGGAGGCCTTATGTTCGACGCCCCGTTCGACGTCTTTGCGGTGATGATCGCAATCGCCGCCTTCCTGATTGCACTGAAGGCTTCCAATCAAGCGACCGATCTGCGCCGTCGGCTGGGCATGCTGGAAGCCAATTTGCACGCGCTGCGGCCGATCCAGCCACCGCCACTGACGCCGCAGGAGATGGAGCAAACGCTCGCGACCGCGGCGCCGCAGGCCACCGAGCCGCCCTCGCCTGACGCCGAGGTGGCGCCGCCGCTCGTCGTCGATCAGGCCGCGCCGCCAATCGAAACGGATGCAGCTCAAGTCGCGCCACCGCCTCCGCCGCCGGCTGCAGGGCCGGGTCTCGAAGAGCGGCTCGGCACCCGCTGGGTGGTGTGGATCGGCGGCCTTGCGCTCGCGCTCGGCGGCTTCTTCATGGTGCGCTATTCGATCGAGGCCGGCCTTCTCGGCCCCGGCGTCCGCGTCTTCCTCGGCGGCCTGTTCGCGCTTGCGCTGCTTGGCGCCGGCGAATGGACGCGGCGCAAGGAGAGCATCGCCGAGATCCAGGCGCTGCCGATCGCCAACATCCCCGCGATCCTCACTGCCGCCGGCACGGCGGTGGCGTTTGCGACTGTCTATGCCGCCTATGCACTCTACGATTTCCTCGCGCCTGCGACCGCCTTCGTGCTGCTCGGCCTCGTTGCGCTCGGCACGCTTGCTGCTGCGTTGCTGCACGGCCCTGCACTCGCCGGTCTCGGCGTGGTCGGCGCCTTCGTAACGCCGGTCCTCGTCTCCTCCGACAAGCCGGATTATTGGGCGCTCTACATCTATCTGGCCATCGTCACCGCGGCGAGCTTTGGTCTCGCGCGCATCCGGCTGTGGCGCTGGCTTGCGGTGACCACGATCGTCTTCGCGCTCCTGTGGACCTTCCCTGGCCTCGACCTCGGTGCGACGCTTGCCGCCCCGCACGCCTTTCATGTGATCGCGGGCTTCGTGCTCGCCGCTCTGCTGGTGGTCTGCGGCTTCATGTTCGGCCCGACCATCGACGACGGCCAGATCGAACCGGTATCCTCCGGCTCGCTCGCCGCCTATCTGTTCGGCGCGATGCTGATCGTGCTGTCGAGCGCCCATGCCGACCTCGCGCTGATCACGTTCACTCTCCTCGTTGCCGGAACGTTGTTCGTCGCCTGGCGCGCGCCTTCGGCGACCGGCGCGCTCGGCGCGGCGGCAGCGCTCGTCTTCATTGTGTTCGCCGAATGGGCCGTGCGCGCCAACCCCGACATGCTGGTGCTGCCCGGCGGTCCGCTGCCTGGCATCGGACCGACCGCGACCGACAGCTCGGTGTGGCTGCACCTGATGATGGCGGCGATCTTCGCCACGGGCTTTGGCGGCGTGGGCTTCCTCGCTCAGGGACGCTCGTCCTCCGCGATCATCCCCGTCGTGTGGTCGGCGGCCGCGACCTTCACGCCGATTGCGCTCCTGGTTGCGCTCTACGCCCGCATCGCGCATCTCGACCGCTCGATTCCATTCGCGATCCTCGCCGTGCTGCTCGCCGCGGCCTTCGCGGCCGCGACCGAGACACTCTCCCGGCGCGAGAACCGGCCCGGCCTTGCGATCTCGATTGCCCTGTTCGCAACCGGCACGCTTGGCGCGCTGGCGCTGGCGCTGACCTTCGCGCTGGAGAAGGGCTGGCTCACGATCGCGCTGGCGCTGATGTCGCTCGGCACCGCCTGGATCTCCATCCAGCGGCCGATCGCCTTCCTGCGCTGGCTTGCCGCGATCCTGGCTGGCATCGTCACCGCGCGCATCGTCTACGACCCGCGCATCGTCGGCGATGCCGTCGGCACCACACCGATCTTCAACTGGCTGCTCTGGGGTTACGGCGTGCCGGCGCTGTCGTTCTGGGCAGCGAGCCGTTTCCTGCACCGCCGCGGCGACGACGCGCCGCTGCGCATGGTGGAGGCCGCCGCGATCCTGTTCACCGCGCTGCTCGCCTTCATGGAGATCCGTCACTTCGCCACCGGTGGCGACATGACATCGCCGCCTTCGCTGCTCGAATTCGCGCTTCAGGCCTGCGTGACGCTCGCCATGGCGATCGGGCTGGAGCGCCTGCGGCTGAGGAGCCACAGCATCGTGCACAATGTCGGCGCGGTCGTGCTCACGGTGATCGCCGGACTTATCAGCGTGTTCGGCCTCCTGATCCTGGAGAATCCGTGGCTGTTCAGCAGCGTCGATGTCGGCGGCCTCGTGTTCAACCTGCTGCTGCTCGGCTACGCGCTGCCGGCAGTGCTCATGCTGCTCTTGTCCTATGCGGTGGCGGGACATCGTCCGACCGCCTATGCCAACACTATTGCCGGCGGCGCGCTGGTGTTCGCTCTTACATATGTGACGTTGGAGATCCGCCGCTTCTATCACGGGCCGGTCCTGCTCTATGGCGCGACGACGGGCGCCGAGCAGTACACCTATTCGATCGGCTGGCTCGGCTTTGGCGTGGTGCTGCTCGGCGTTGGCCTCCTGGTCAACTCGGAGCGCGCGCGGCTCGCCTCCGCCGTCGTGATCGCGCTGACGATCCTGAAAGCATTCGTCATCGACATGTCGACGCTGGCAGGCGTCTGGCGCGCGCTGTCGTTCATGGGGCTCGGCATCGTGCTGGTCGCGATCGGCTGGCTCTACCAGCGGATACTGTTCCGCCGGCAGGCGCCGCCGCCTGCGACGCAAGCAGGCGCGTGAGGTCAGGCCGCGCGCACCGACTCCAGGAAGCTCGCGACCTCGACCTTGAGGCGCGTGCTGTCGGAAGCAAGCGATTTCGCGGCTGACAGCACCTGGGTCGAGGCCGAGCCGGTATCGATCGCGCCGCGCTGCACGTCGGTGATGTTGGAGGAGACCTCCTGTGTGCCGACCGATGCCTGCTGCACGTTGCGCGAAATCTCCTGCGTGGCGGCGCCCTGCTCCTCGACGGCCGCGGCGATCGCCGATGACACTTCGGAAAGCCGCTCGATGGTGCCGGCGATCTCCTTGATGGCGCCGACGGACTCCTGCGTGGCCGTCTGGATGCCCGAAACCTGGAGGCCAATCTCGCCGGTCGCCTTCGCGGTCTGTTCGGCGAGCGCCTTGACCTCGGATGCCACGACGGCAAAGCCACGTCCCGCTTCGCCGGCACGCGCGGCTTCGATCGTCGCGTTCAGCGCCAGCAGGTTGGTTTGTCCCGCGATCGTATTGATGAGCTCGACGACGTCGCCGATGCGCGCGGCCGCCTGCGACAGCGCGTTGACGCGTTCGTTGGTGCGAGCCGCCTGGTCGACGGCCTCCGCCGCCATCCGCGCAGATTCCTGCACCTGCCGGCTGATCTCGGTGATCGACGACGACAGCTCCTCCGACGCCGACGCAACCGACTGGACGTTGGTGGACGCCTCTTCCGAGGCGGCTGCAACCACGGTCGCAAGCTCCTGGCCGCGCTGCGCGGTACCGCTCAGCGTGCTCGCGGACGCCTCGAGCTCGGTCGAGGCCGACGACACGGTCTCGACGATCTCGCCGATCATGGTCTCGAAATTGCGCGTGATACCGTCGACGCGGCGAGCCCGCTCGATCTTGGCCTCGGCGTCACGCGCCGCCGCCTCGTCGGCGGCCTTCTTGGCGATCAGCGCTTCCTTGAAGATCTGCAACGCATCGGCCATCGATCCGATCTCGGTCCGCGCGCCGCGATGCGGGACTTCGGCCGAGAGCTCGCCATTGCCGAGCGCCTGCATCGGCTGGATGATCGAGGCGATGCCGCGCGAGACGTCCTGCACCAGGAAATAGGCGGCCGCGATCGCGATCAGCACCGACGTCACGATGATGCCGAGCAGAACACGGAAGGCCACGGTGTAGCTGTAGGCGGCCTTCTGCGTCTCCGCTTCGGCGCCCTTGTTGTTGAGCTCGATGTCCTGCTGGAGCAGCGGATCGGCGGCCTGCGCCATCTTGGCGACCTTGGTCTGCAATAGGTCGTTGGCGTCAGTCGGGAAGTGGCCGACGCCCTTGCGCGACAGCGTCATCACCTCCTGCACGCCATTCAGATATTCGCCCCAGGCCTTGCTCCACTGGTCATAGAGGGCACGCTCTTCGGGCGAGGTAATCAGGGGCTCATAACTCTTGCGCGTCGTCTCGATGCGCTCGCGCAGCGCCCCCATCCGCTTCTCGGCGGCGTCCTTACCCTCGGCGCTGTCCTGCATCAGGTGCAGGCGGAGCGCGACCCGCAGCTCGTTGATGTCGGCGCGGAGCGATCCAAGCGCGCGGACGCTGGGCAGCCAGCTCTCGGAAATCTCGACCGTATGCGCGTTGATGGCCTGCATGGTGCTGATCGCCATGATGCCGACACCGGCGAGCGCGAGTACCAGAGCGCTCAACACGGTCAATATCTTCAATCGGATCGACAATTTCGACATCGCAATAATCCCGACAGATGGACGTTACGCAAGGCGGACGCGGTCGTTACCGCCGCGATCGACAAATTGGACGATCGGACGGAGGTCAGTTCGACGAATGCTGGCTGGTTCTCGTTGGGTCCGAAAATGCACCCTGACTTCCAAGCCGCGGTTAATTTGGAACCCCGTAGTAATACGGTCGAATTTGCCGGGATGAGGCCTGCTTCGGTTTTCTGGATCGTTAACCCCGCGATTGATTCACTGCCGCATTGCACCATGAACGCCCGTCCGCCGCAGCAGACTGCGGCGACCGGAAGGGGATGAGGACAAAGGCTGCCGCTCAGACCTGTCGAGCCGTGCCGCCCCTCAGGCCGCGCGCACGGTGTCGAGGAATCTTCCGACTTCGAGCTTGAGCCGGTTGCTGTCGCCTGCGAGCGACTGCGCAGCCGCCAGCACCTGCGTTGAGGCCGATCCGGTCTCGCCCGCCCCGCGCTGCACGTCGGTGATGTTGGATGACACCTGATGCGTGCCCTGCGCGGCCTGCTGCACATTGCGGGAGATTTCCTGCGTCGCCGCGCCCTGCTCTTCCACTGCGGCCGCAATGGTCGAAGAGATCTCCGACAGCTTTTCGATGGTGTCGCTAATATCGCGGATGGCGCTGACCGACTCCTGCGTCGCCGTCTGGATGCCGGAGATCTGCTGGCCGATCTCGCCGGTCGCCTTGGCGGTCTGTTCGGCCAGGGCCTTCACCTCGGAAGCCACAACGGCGAAACCACGACCGGCCTCGCCGGCGCGCGCCGCCTCGATGGTGGCGTTGAGCGCGAGCAGGTTGGTCTGCCCGGCAATGGTATTGATCAGCTCGACCACGTCGCCAATGCGGGTGGCCGCCTTGGACAATTCGCTGACACGCTCGGTCGTGGTACGTGCCTGGCCAACCGCCTCGTTGGCGACGCGTGCGGACTGCTGCACCTGGCGGCTGATCTCGGTGATCGACGACGACAGTTCCTCCGTCGCGGAGGCCACGGACTGCACGTTGGTGGAGGCCTCTTCAGAGGCCGCGGCGACCATCGTGGTCAGCTCCTGCGCGCGCTCGGCCGTTGAGGTAAGCGTCGAAGCTGACGCTTCGAGCTCGGTTGCAGCTGAGGACACGGTATCGACGATCTCGCCGACGGCAGATTCGAAACTGCTGGCGAGCCTGTGCATCTCGGCCTTGCGCTGCGCGGCGGCAATCTGCTCCTGCTTGGTCTTGGCCTCGGCCTCGTCGCGCGCTTTTTGCTCGGACACGATCTTGAACTTCTCGACCGCCGCGGCGACGCCGCCGACCTCATCCTTGCGGCCGAGCCCCGGCAGCACCACGGAGAAATCGCCACCGGCGAGCTTGTCCATTGCCGCCGTGAGTGCGCGGATCGGCCGCGCAATCGTCAGGAAGGACATCAGCCAGGAGCCGAACAGGACAAGGGCGGCACAGATGCCGACCACCGTTCCGATATGCTCGCTGGACGCCATCTCCTGCGCGGAGCTGGCAATCTCCTCCTCGCTCCTGTGCCTGGCGAAGTCCGCGATCTGGCCCGTCAGGCCGTCCATTTCGGTAGAGATCGGCAACGTGACTTCGCGCGCGATGCGCAGGCTTTCTTCGGTCAGCTTGGCAACACGTGCGGCATCGGCGCTGGTCGCGGCGATCATCTCGCTGCGGATGGAGCCGATCTGCTGCGCGCCCTTCAAATAATCTGCGGAGAGGCTCTTGAGCTTTTCGATCCGCGCGCGGTTTTCCGCAGACCGGGACAGCTTGAGCATCGCTTCCACGGCGTTGTCCAGCGACCTTGAGCGTTCGACCAGAGACTCGCTCGCTTTCTGCAGCTCCGCGGCATTGTTGGCGAGCCGGATATCCCGGACGCTGAGTTGCGTGCTGCGCACCCAGAGCCTGGCCTCGACGGCATCCCGCGCCAGCTCCTGCTGCGCGATGGCCGCCTGGTTGGAACGACGCACATTGCCGTTGCCGACGAGCTGGCTCGCAATCATGGCGACCACCAGGAGAATACCGAACACCGACGTCACCGCCAGCTTGGTACCGATCCGCAAATTCTGGACAAAGCTCAACATGGGTACGTTTCCCGGATAGGCGCGGCCAAGTCATTGTCGGCCGCTCTCGGCGTTGATCGCCCTTGCCCAAAAACTGAGCGCCGGGAATTCCAATTTGGTTAAGAGAACGCTCCGTGGAACTACCGAGTTTTGACAAAAAACCCTTGAAAACCAGCACGTTTCACGCGCTTAACAAGTTAACCACACGCGGCGGTAGGCCGCTCGGGTTCTAAAGCGTGATGGCATTAAGTTCGATAGCCTGAATTTTTGAGGTAGTTGGCGCATTCCTCGGGGGTGAAGGCATC
>NZ_JBANAZ010000123.1:0-11904 GCF_059803455.1 Bradyrhizobium sp. UFLA05-108
CCTATGAATCATTGAAAAATTGATTCGGGAATCCTATAAAGCACGGCAAAATCAACGATCTGCCAAAGTAGTGCTAGGGCGTGGACTCATTACTGGCAGCCAGCCATATCCGGATCGATGCGAGCTGGACGAAGGCAAGGTAGTTGGCGGCAAGCTTGTCGTAGCGTGTGGCGACCCGACGACATTGCTTGATCCGATTGAAGAACCGTTCGACCCTGTTACGGGCGCGGTAGAGATAGGGACTGAAGCAGATCGGTTCGTTGCGATTGCATTTGGGTGGAATGTTAGCCCATGCGCCTTTTCTGACGGCGAACCCCCTAATCCAATCGGCGTCGTAGCCGCGGTCGGCAAGGAGCATTGACATGAGACAGTAATTTTCCAGCAAGTCGGCTGTCATGGGCCTGACCAGGCGTCAATGCCAGTCGTACGGACAGACCATTGTTGTCTACCAAAGCATGAATCTTGCTGGTCAATCCACCTCGCGAACGTCTCCCATCGACTGTCTCCAGTTCTTGGTGATGCAAGCTCCATGCTGATGCACACGGACAATGGAGGTGTCGATCATCTGGGCGGCCCCGTCAAAGGCTACGGAAAGCGCATCTATGATGCGGCTCCAGACTCCCGCCCGCCTCCAGCGAACGAACCGATTGTAGCAGGTCGTGTAAGGACCAAAGGCCTGCGGCAGATCGCGCAAAAGGGCTCCAGATCGTAAAACCCAGAAAATGCCATTGAACACACGACGGTCATTTACGCGAGGAATCCGGCGCGGTTTGTTGGGAAGCATCGGCTTGATTGCAGCCCACCGGCTTCTTCGCGCTCATCGCTCACCCGGCTCCGCAATGGACAAAACCCGCTCAATCCGAGGATCGAGCGGGCAGAGTGCGCGTTTCAGTACATCCGTGAAACGGCGCCACGATCTCAAGCCAGCGAGAGGTTCTCGGCGCTGACTTTGCCTCGCATCTTGTCCGTCTTGATCTCGAAATTGACCTTTTGACCCTCTCCAAGCCCGGAAAGACCAGCTCGTTCAACAGCGCTGATATGAACGAACACATCGTTGCCGCCGTCGTTCGGCTGAATGAAACCGAAGCCCTTTTGGCCATTGAACCACTTAACAGTACCTGTCGTCATTTTCCTCTCCAAAGCGCACGAGCGCATGCCGCGCGACAATCACGCAGCTGACTTCAACTTCGTCGATGTCTTTGGAAAAGGAGCCCGCGGGCGCATTCAACAAGGCACAGCGGCTAATCGAATGAACTCAATATACACAACCTTTCGGATTTTGCAAGGAAGAGGGCCGGTTTGCTTCGGCCGACCAGTTCTGGTGCTCGGACCGAGAGGCTCAAACGAGTCCATGGATCCGCGGCGAGACTTATCGATTGACTTGGCTGCACTCGAGTGGTCACAGTCAATGACACCAAGCCGCGTCGCTGTGACAAGCAGATCGGCCACGTCCGAAGCCGTCGACGAATGTCGCCGCCACCATCCTCGAAATCGCAATGAAGCTCCTGCGCAATTGGCTGCCCTGCAGGACCTGTCGCATTTGCAGCCCCACGCCAGGAGGATCAGTTGCAGGTACTCGTCAGAGACAACAATATTGAGCAGGCACTGCGTGTTCTCAAGAAGAAGATGCAGCGCGAGGGCGTCTTCCGGAAAATGAAGCAGCGGCGTTCCTACGAAAAGCCGTCGGAGAGAAAGACCCGCGAGAAATCTGAAGCTATTCGACGAGCCCGCAAACTCGCTCGCAAGCAGGCGATCAGAGAGGGATTGCTGCCCGCGCCGCCGAAAAAGAAGCCTTTTGAGCGCAAGCCGCCCTTGCCTGAGGTCAAAGCACGGGCGGAGTAGGAAGACCCCTCGGTCGGGGTAATGTCGCAGATCCGGTGACGTTGGTTGTCGGATCTCATGCCATCATGGCTGCATCACCTGCGAGGCAGTCAAGCACGCTCACCATGCATGCAGCCGTCGCGGTCCTGTCATCCCTTTGGCTTGAAATCGATGCCTCGTAGCACGATGCCTGGCGGAGTGCCCTCGAACTCTGTCGCGCGATATTTGCCTGCCGCGCAGGCTTCGATGCGATCCCGCAATCGGGTGAACTGGGCTTCCCGCTGCTCGGGTCTAACTTGCGGGCCACCCTCGAGGGAATCCATCGCAGAGGTCGAGATCGCGCAAGGAATCTCCCTGGCGCCGTCATGCATCGAGAACCGCACGATCATCCGGTCGTATTCGTGGCCGATAAAGCGGCCGCTGGTCAATGTCATGGCTTACTCCGCTACGTAATTGCTTCTGGGCCCATCGCCCGCTTCAAATCATCGTCCGCGCTTCCTCGCTCTTATGGGTCGCGCCGAGCCTGACACGATTCAGCACTCCCCGCCGAGCCGGGAAAAATCGTCGACCAGCGCTGCGACAAGCGCGCAGTGGCGCGTGTCCTCGGCAGGAATGCTTGCAGCATAGAGATTGAGCAGATGCCGCGCCTTCACGGCGGCCTCCGGCCAGGACGTGGCGGGGACCGTCATCATGCGGTTCTCGAGATCTGCCTCGCGCTCGCGCAGTTCCCT
Organism: Bradyrhizobium sp. UFLA05-108; assembly: GCF_059803455.1. NCBI lineage: Bacteria > Pseudomonadati > Pseudomonadota > Alphaproteobacteria > Hyphomicrobiales > Nitrobacteraceae > Bradyrhizobium > Bradyrhizobium sp. UFLA05-108. The sequence continues at coordinate 2,553 of NZ_JBANAZ010000123.1, forward strand.
GAGATGCGACTCGACCTCGGACAGCGCGCGGCGCAGATCGGTCGCCTTCTGTGCGGCCATGCCGCGATGCTTGTCGAGATCTACCGGTCATCGGCGACGCTCGCATCTTTGGCTTGCGTGTTCGCAAGATCGATTGAGCCGGACAGAACCTCCATGAGCCCGCACGCGCCTTCGACCAGCATGGTGATCGTTGCGGCAATACGGCGATAGGCCGAGGAGCTCAGGCCCTCGATCGTCTCCTCGTTAGCCCCATAGGCGCCAGCCGGAAGGAAACGCTCCATGCCGCGGATACGGAAGGGATGCCTGAAGCTGACGGTTTCTCGCCGTGACCGGATGGTCATGCACGCCTGCTTTCACAAGTAAGGCTCCAACCGATGCCGGCTGTCTCGACCATGCGCCCTTGGCGCGGCAATAGCCAGCACTATCCTCACGCGTCAGCGCGACGATGTCACAGCGCGGCCTTTGCCCGCGGCATTTAACGCTCGCCATTGGCTCGGCGCGGGCGTTGGGTCGCCGGCATCACCGCACGTTTTCAACGGCTTCGACCGGTGACTGAGGGTCACGTATGCTCAGGCCGAAGGCTTCGCAGGTGCGTTCGATGTCTCGTTTTCGCATTTCGGAATGGATCGTGCCGCCGGTGATAGTTGCACTATCGCATCTGCATCTCGTGCGCGGAGCCGTGGTCCTTAATGGCTGGGGCAAAGACGCGTGCCCTATCTGGTCAGCGGGACCAACGAATACGGCAGCTCCAATATCGGCCGCGGCACCGCGATGGTCGCGCTGCGCCTCGCACGAAAACTGCTGCGCGAAGGCTACATGGACGTCAGGGTCTGCACCCCACGTGGAGGGTGCTGCAGCCGGATGAATTCGACGAACTTGAACGACCGAAGGAGAGCTACATGGCGAAGGGCCAGCAAGGCAGCAATTGCGAAGCCAAGAAGCCGAAGAAGGAAGCCAAGGTGATCGCCGCGGCGCCGAGCCGCAAGGAAGCCGCCTGGCAGCCGGATTTCGGACCTGCAAAGAAGAAGTAGCAAGGAGACGAGGCTAGCAGGCAGAGCGAGGCTCTGTGGACGTCTGAATCGACCTCTCACCAGGCGTTATCCGATTGGCGGCTGGGCCGCTCAGTCGATCCATCAAGCAGTCCTGGTCGAAGCAGCTCTGGACCGGGTGCGCGGGGTTGGTCGCGACAGCTTTCGCGTTTGAAACCAACCGGCCTTAGACGCATTTAGCCCGTGAGGGAGGCGTCTCGCCACGGGAGAGCGATTGGAATGGCGTGATCTTTCAAGAGAGGCGCCTATCTCATCCGCGTCTTGACAGACGACCGGACCAATAGGCTTTGGGTTGCCGCGGGATCCTCTCCCGAGGATGCGGTGGGCCTGGTTCTAAACGCCATTCCGGAGGGCTGGTCCGCCTCGCCGGCACTGGAACAGTTGGCCTCCGCCGAGATCGACGGACTCAATCTCAAACAGGGCGAAGTGCACGAGATCACCCACACGATCCGCGTGTGTTGACGGCTAATTTTGAGCCAGTTGATACTGTTGGGTCGGTTGTACCGCCCCATCAAATAAAAGGCTGGCGCGCCGGGAAATAAGAGCGCAGGCTCACCACATCACCGGCCGTGGCACGGTCCCGTAGGCGTCGGTGGCTGAGAGACCGATTGTGCTCCCGCCTGCAAGGCAGAGGAGCACGCCGTGTCGATCTATTCGTATGATCACCAAATCCTTGCACGTTCCAGGGAAGTCGTTCGCGAATCGCTCGAGCTGCTCAGATGGAGCGAGGCGTGCGTTCGGCAGCATAGAAACAATCACATAGGTGAAAGCGTGGAGCCGGAAAATGGCACACACTTCGCTGATGCAGCGGACCACGAACGATCTTCTGACGAGAGCGGAAGAAGCCATCGCGAAGGCGAAGGCTCTTCGCCATGAGCGCGAACGCATCTTGGCTACGGCAAGAATATGGACGCGCGCTCCTCAGATCGCCTTGCGGCAGCTCCAAACTGAAGCTTATGGAGAAGGTGGCTTCATGATCGGTCCCACAATCAGGTGGTAGCTTGGGACCCAAGCACTGTTCCAGCTTTCCAATGTGTCGCCGCAATAAACGCACTCGAAGCTATTCACTTCCCGTGTTGGCGCCATTGACTCGGTGCGACGGTAGACGGCGCCGCATTTGCAATTCCGATGCTGTTCTTTCATTCAGCGGACGTACGCCGATTTGTGCCTAGCGCCTATCTCGACAATGGTAGATAATGCAAGCTCCAAGACGGATTGCAGCATGGACCATAGGATGGTCACGGCGCACTTGGAAATGGCCCGAAGGCACATTGCTGAGGGTAAAGAACACGTCGCCCGGCAACGTGAAATCGTCGCCAAGATCAAGAAGCGCGGCGGCGACTCGTCCTATGCAGTACGACAGATTGTGCGTGAATGAGCGTCACCGGACTGCGGGGTGCCATCACGACTAAAGGCTGGATTGGCTCATGAGCAAGGTCCCGATCACAGGGTCGGGGCCGCGGCCCAATAGGCGTGGTGCCTGCACGACATGCGGCGACCGGCCACGCGTCCCGACCTGTGGGAAGGCAGCGAGAACAGCTCAAATTGCGTGCACGGCTCGCGCCGAAATCCTGGCCGAGTATGACAGGAACCCTGGTTGACCCGACTGCCGAGTCGGATAGGATTGTGGCCCCAGAGAATGGAAAGGAAGGCGACGGTCGCGCTTCGCATGCGCTGGTTCCGGGATCATGTCAGACAAGGCTCATGGCTCGCGCTCCTTGCGATTGCCATTAACTTTGCGCTGGCCTTTGGTCACGTTCACGCCATTGGCGGCCCGGGCTCAGGTCCAAGCCAAGTTGCCCTCGCCGCATCAAGCACGCCGGACAATAGCGATCAGACGCCAAACCATCCTGCTGACGGTGTAGACTATCTCTGTCCGATCTGCATCGCCACCGCGGCGATGGGGAACGCGCTGGCGACGACACCGCCTGCGCTACCCGCTATCTTCGCAGACGTGTCGGTCGATCATGCAGTCGAGCACGTATACGCAATCCCTCAGCCGCCATGCGCGGCGTTTCAATCCCGCGGGCCACCGATTTCCTGACACCGCTGCCTTGGTCGGGTCGCGCCGCACCAGAACTGCTGCCGCCATCGACCGAGGTTCCGTCGCTCGCCACACGGCTTGCGTCGCTTTTGGCCCGTAGCGTGAGAATCATCTCAGTCAGGACTCTCATGTACTCCGCCGCTTTGCGCCTTCCACTCCGCCTTCTCCTATCCGCGTCCACACTTGTGCTGGTCGCAGCGTCAGGCACATCCGCGCTCGCGCAAGCCGGAGCCGCCTCGCCGACGCCGCAGCCATCCGCTTCCCCTTCGGCGTCCGAAACGCCGGCTCCGACCCAGCCCTCACCGCAGCAGAGCCCCCCTGCTGCGGAGCAGCCCCCGCCGCCTCCGCCTCAAGCGCAAGGCGGCAACGTCCTGCCCGAGACACGCGTCGTGGCGCCGGCAGAGCGGCCGCGGCCCCGTACCAAGCCTCCGCGCGTCGTGGCGACCAATCGGCCGGCGACGCCGCCGCCCACGCAAGCACAGGTCGTCACCGAACAGAACCAGAAGTTCGATGCGGCCCGCCAAACCATCTTTCCGCCGATAGGGGCCGGCTCCTACCAGCTCAGCCACCAGGCCATCGAATCCCTGCCACAGGGCAACAACACTTCGCTGGACAAGGCGCTGTTGCAGTTCCCGGGCGTGCACCAGGATTCGGCGGCGAGCGGCGAACTGCATGTGCGCAACGAGCATGCCAATCTGCAATACCGCATCAACGGCATTATGCTGCCCGACGGTGTCGGCGGCTTCGGACAAATCCTCGACACAGGTATCGTCGGAAATATGGCGCTGCTGACGGGGGCGCTGCCGGCGCAATATGGCCTGCGCACGGCCGGAGTGCTGGATATTACGACCAAGGCGGACGCGTTCGACAATTCCGGCAAGGTCAGCGTCTATGGCGGCAGCCACCGGACCACCACGCCGTTCGCCGAATACGGCGGGACGGTGGGACAAACGCAGTATTACGTGTCGGGTCGCTATCTCTACAACAATCTCGGAATCGAGAACCCGACGCCCGCAAACGAGGCCATTCACGACCGCACGCAACAGGAAAAGGGCTTTGCCTACGTCTCGACGGTGCTCGATCAGAACAGTCGCCTTACCTATATCGGCGGCGTCTCGAACGCGCTGTATCAGATTCCCAATAATCCCGGTCAGCCGTCCAACTTCCAGTTAGGGAACATAACCAGCTTCAATTCCGCGCTTCTCAACGAGCGGCAGTCCGAACTCAATCAATTCAACGTTGTGGCCTACCAGCACTCGGCCGAAGGCATCGACTACCAGCTTTCCTATTTCAACCGCTACAGCCAGCTCCACTTCTGGCCCGCCCCGATCGGTGACCTGCTCATCAACGGCATTTCATCGAGAGTGTATCGTCAGAGTTACGTCAACGGCATCCAGGAAGATACCGCCTGGCGCATCGCCGACGCGCATACGCTGCGGTTCGGGTTCACCACCAGCGCCGAGCGGTCTCTGGTCACTGGCATCAACACCACATTTCCGGCCGATCCGGTGAACGGTGGACAGGCGTTTGACCCGACCACGGGCAATCCGCTTCCGCCTGTCACCATTTTTGATTCCAGTTCCAAGCTCGGCTGGCTGTTCGGCGCCTATGTGCAGGACGAATGGAAGATCACCAACAATCTGACCCTGAACGCCGGCTTGCGCTTCGACCAGATGTGGCAATATGTCGACGCCAATCAGTTCAGCCCACGCATCAGCCTGACCTGGGTGCCCCAGGACGGCACCACTGTTCATGCCGGCTACGCGCGAACCTTCACGCCGCCGCAGCAGGTGATCGCGGCTCCGACCAACATTGCGATGTTCCAGGGCACGGTGGCTGCGCCCGCGGTCACCCTGAACGATCCGGTGCTGCCGGAACGGGCCAATATTTTCGATGCCGGCGTGGTTCAGAAGATCTGGCCGATTCCCGGCCTCGAAGTCGGCCTCGACGGCTACGTCAAGCTGGCGCGTGATCTGCTCGATGACGGGCAGTTCGGCCAAGCCTATGTGCTCAGCGGCTTCAACTATGCCAAAGCGAACAATATCGGCCTCGAATTCAAGGCGAGCTATACGAAGGGCAATCTCAAGCTCTACGGCAACGTAGCGTGGGCGCGCCAGATCGGCACCAATATCGTCTCGAACCAATTCCTGTTTGATCCGGACGAGCTGGCCTACATCGCCACCCACTACATCCACACCGACCATAGCCAGTGGGTGACGGCTTCGGCTGGTGCCTCCTATCAGTGGTACGACACGAAGTTTAGCGCATCAATGATCTATGGCAGCGGACTTCGTTCCGGCTTCGCCAATACCGACCACGTGCCGTCCTACACACAAGTCAATGTCGGCGTGTCGCACGATTTCCATTTCGTCGCGCCGAACAAACCGACCACGGTGCGGTTCGACGTCGTGAACCTTTTCGACAAGATCTACGAAATCAGGGACGGGTCCGGCATCGGCGTGTTCGCGCCGCAATTCGGACCGCGGCGCGGTTTCTTCCTCGGCATCTCACAGAGGATATGAGCGGGAGCAGGGGTGATTCAAAAGGACAACAGAAAAGAGAACCATATGCCTGATCGCAAATCACGGGTGAAGTCTGGAAATTTCGCCCGCATCGTCACGCTGACCATCGCGAGCCTTGCACCGTTCGCGATGTCGACGGCTGCACTGGCGCAGGCGGACACCTCAAATCCGCTGCTGCCCCGCAATCTCTCGCCCTGGGGCATGTTCCTCAATGCCGACATTATCGTGAAGGCGGTGATGATCGGGCTCGCGTTTGCGTCGCTCGTGACCTGGACGGTGTGGCTTGCCAAAACGATTGAGCTGGCGGGCGCGCGGCGGCAGGCCCGCCGCCGCACCAGGCTGTTGGAAAGCGGCGGCAGCCTCGTGGAGGCGGTCCGCGCCTGCCGTAACGACAGGGACGCCGTCGCCCAGCTCATCCTCACCACCGCGCGCGAGGCCGAACTGTCCGACGGCATCGTCGACGACGCGTTCAAGGAGCGCGTCGCCTTGCGGCTGGAGCGCGTGCAGGCGGCGATGACACGGCAGATCTCGCGCGGCACGGGCCTGCTCGCCACGATCGGCGCGACGGCGCCGTTCGTCGGCCTGTTCGGCACGGTGTGGGGCATTATGAACTCCTTCATCGGCATTTCAGAATCCCACACCACGAATCTCGCGGTGGTGGCGCCGGGTATCGCCGAAGCACTACTCGCAACCGCCATGGGACTGGTCGCCGCGATCCCCGCCGTCGTGATCTACAACCACCTGGTGCGGGTCATCGGCGGCTACCGCACCCTATTGGATGACGCCTCGGCGCAGCTCCTGTTGATGATCAGCCGCGGACAGCACGGCCGCGCCGCGATGCTGTCACGGGCCGCGGAGTGACAGCATGGCCATACGTCTTGGACAACGTTCGGGCAGCGACGATCTCGAAATCCAGCACGAGATCAACGTCACGCCGTTCATCGACGTCATCCTCGTGCTCTTGATCATCTTCATGGTGGCGGCACCGCTTGCTACTGTCGACATCGGAGTCAACCTGCCCGCCAGTACCGCGCCGGAGCAGCCGCGGCCGGACAAGCCCGTCTTCGTGACCATCAAGCCGGACGCGACCATTGCGGTTGGCGAGACCTTGGTGCCGCGCGCGGAGCTTTCGGCCGCGCTCGATTCCGCCACCAACAATCATAAGGACGAATCGATTTTCGTCCGAGGAGACAAGACCCTCAGCTATGGCGCGCTCATGGAGGTGATGAACAGCCTGCGCGACGCCGGATATCTCAAGCTCGCTTTGGTCGGTCTGGAAACGCCGGCAGCTAAGCCATGAACGCGTTTGCACTGCATCTGCCAGAACGGCGCGGACTTTCCCGCTGGACATTTGCCGGCGTGACGATCCTGATGGCGCACGCGGCGATCGTGGCCACGGTTGCGTTTTGGTATGCTCGCAGGCCGGTCGAACCGAACATCCTGCCCGCCATCGCAGTGACACTGGCGCCGGTCGAAAGCAGTTCGCCCGAGATCCAAAACCAGGACATCGCCGTCGGGCCAACCATGCAGCAGGCCGAGGCCGCGCCACCGGAACCGCCCAAGGTCGAGGAGAAGCAGGAAGAGCCGATGGTGCAGCCACCGCCGCCAGCACAAGAGGCGGAAGTCACGCTGCCAAAGGTCGAGAAGGAGGTGGACGAACCGAAGCCGCTGCCTCAACCGCCCGCGCTGGAAACCCGCGCGCCGCCAAAGAGCGAGCTTATCGGACAGTTCACCGAAGCAGGCTCAAACGCCTATAACGCGCTGGTGTTCGGCCATCTGCAAAAGTTCAAGCGCTACCCGTCGGCCGCGCGCGGCAAGTCAGGCACGGTCATCGTGAGATTTATGTTGAACCGCGCAGGCGATGTGATCGCCAGCACTGTAACGAAGTCGTCCGGCAACGATGTACTCGATCGCGAGGCGATCGAGATTCTTCGACGCGCGAGTCCCTTCCCGGCATTCCCTGCGGCCAAGCCGGGCGCGCAGGATACTTACATCGCGCCGGTGAATTTCGCCCGGTCCAGTTGAAGGCGCCGGCACCGGGTCGCACTTGACGGGAGTGTCGAATGACAGTCCGGACCTTGTTGCTGGCTCTTTGCCTTCTGATTTGCAGTGAACTGCCCGCTGTTTCCAAAGGCAGTGCCGCAAATAAAGAGGATCCTTGGGATGCTCGTCATATAGGCAATTTGCCCGCTGAGGTCAGACAATACATCACTGGAATCTGCAAAGGACCGGCCCGCGCCCAGCATGACTTCGCAACCTACTCACCGCACGAAAAGCGTTGGCGAATAAACCTTGAGTACCTTCAATGCAACGGCCTTGGCGAATACCGTCGAGGAAACCAATGTCTGGACGTGGATTTCGTTGAAATGGGCTCGCACTTTCGTGTTGCCTCGAAACAGTACAGAGATTGCGGCTACTAAAAGCCCGCGAAGACAAATGTTCTCGGCGGCGTTCCGTTCCGACCAGAGCGGCAACAATGCTTTTAAGGGTAAGGATTAGCATGCCGACTGTGGAGGCGATCCGTTGCGGTCAGGATTGAGCATTCTCAAGCTGGTTGGTCTCAGCGTCACAATGGCCGCGTGGCTGGCGGGATCCTTTGCAGCGGAGCAAACGTCAGAAGTTCCGGCCTGGCTGCGGGACCATATTGGCGAAGGCGACGGGCAGATCGCGCAAGTGGTCCTACAGAGGGCGAGCGCCCTCTATCTGAGAAAGGTGAGCGAAGGCGTCGTTAAAAGTCCCTGCTATTTTGCCATGGACGCGACGCGCCCCAACGATTTAGGCAATGGCAGATTGGGCACCCGGTTTTACGTTATTTGCGAAGCCGACCGGTCTTTTCGTGCGATTTCCGCAGGGCACGGCAGCGGTCGCAATTTGAAGGGTGTTGCTGATTTCGCAAATGGCAGAGAGTGCGCGAAGAATTTTGGCAATGCCATGGATTCGTACCTGACGACCGGCGGCGCCTACGTGACAGGTGAGACGAAAACGTCGTTCAAAGGCTACTATCGTGTGTCGACGAAACAAGATGCGGCCTTGACGCGCTCGTTTGTTCAGTTCGATGGCGAAGGCGAGACCGCCAACGCCAGACCGCGCGCCATCGGTGGACATGCGGCCGTCACACTGAAGGACATATGTCTTCGAAAGAATCCACGTAGTCCATATGCGAACCACAACGGTTACGTTCCATTTGGGACTCTGGTGGACTACGCCGGGGGTCGCAGCGATGGCTGCACCAGTTGGTCGCCGTCTGACGCCCAGCAAATCGTTCCGCTGTTGAAGGACGATCCAACGACGGTCTACATTTATCCGGAATCCCACGACATCGAGGCGGTCGCGCAAGCCGCTGCAACTCGCCAGTCGCTGTCGCGAGCGGGGCTGTATTGGAACGCCTTCTGCTTGAAGCAGATCGGCACTCCGAAATTCTGGCCGAAAGAGGTTCTCGAACCGATCCTCGCTCGATACCACAAGGATCCCGAGCTGCCCGCACGGTCGCCTCCGGTTTGCAAGCCGTGAACTTGTTTCCTCGTTTCTCCAGTGGCTTATCGAATTCCGCAACGGGTCACGAGCGTCGTCCTCAGCAATGGACGGCTGCCCGTCAACTTCCGCTATGCTTTGTTAGCGACCGAGATCGTGCGACGGTGCAATATGTTGCGAAGGGCCAAAGGACTTGTATGGGGCGACTGGTGTCAAGGCTGTTCGTTATTGGCCATCTCCTTGTTCGGCCGGGCTGCGACATCTCC
>NZ_JBANAZ010000124.1:0-11544 GCF_059803455.1 Bradyrhizobium sp. UFLA05-108
GAGCCGGCGCGCCACGTCGCCGGCCCGGATGCCGCCCGAGCGGTTGACCTCGCGCAGCACGTCGAGACCCCGCTTGAACGCGCGGACGCCTTCCGACTGCCGCGGCGGTCCGCTCCGCGTCCGCTCCTTGGACACCCCGAAATTCCTCTCTTGTCCCCGCCCGCGCCGACAATATCCTCGTTGGAAACGCGAGGCGACTGCAAGACCGTACCTTAGTGGTGTATGGCGTTGAGGCAAACTTGGCGCCTGGGGGTTGGAGCCGTGCGGTCGCCGGAGGAAATGGGATGGAAATTTGCGCACTCGGCTACATCGGGATCAAATCGCAGCAGCTCGACGACTGGAGCCAGATGGCGACCCGCCTGCTTGGCATGCAGCAGGTCGACCGCGGTGGCGCGATCCGCGCGTTCCGCATGGATGACCGCAAGCAGCGGCTGATCGTGGACGGCAGCAGCGACGCCGGCCTCGGTGTGATGGGCTGGGAAGTAGCGACCAGTGAGGACCTCGACCGCCTTGCTGCCCGCCTGGAGGATGCCGGCGTCAAGGTCAGGCGCGGTTTGCGCGCGCTCGCTGATGAGCGCCACGTCGGCGAGCTGATCTCGTTCAGCGATCCCGCCGGCAATCCGCTCGAAGCGTTCTGCAAGCCCGAACTTGCCTCCGAGCCGTTCCGGCCGGGACGGCCAATTTCGGGCTTTCGCACCGGCGCGCTGGGGATGGGCCATGCCGTGCTCAATGTCGAGGATGTCGAGGCGCTGCTGCCGTTCTACCGCGACGTGCTTGGATTCAAGGTGTCGGACTTCGGCCTGAAGCCGTATCGACTCTATTTCTTCCACGTCAACGGCCGCCATCACAGCTTCGCCATGGTCGGCTCGGGCAAGAAGGCGATGCATCATTTCATGGTTGAGGTCGGTAGCCTGGATGACGTCGGCCAAGGCTATGACCTTGCCCAGTTAGAAGAAGAGCGTATTGGCTATACGTTGGGGCGCCACACCAATGACCACATGACCTCGTTCTACGTCAGCACGCCTTGCGGCTTCTTCATCGAGTATGGCTGGGGCGGACGGGTCATTGATCCCACGAGCTGGCAGCCCCACGAGACCTTTGACGGGCCCTCGCTGTGGGGGCATGAGCGGTTGTACATGCCGGAGGAACAGCGCAAGCGTCTGCGCGAGATGCGTCTGGCGGCGGCATCGCGCGGGGTGCGCGTGCCGGATCCCAGCGTGCAGCCATTAAACTGCGCGTGGCTCGATGCGGTGATCGCGCAGGAATGATTGCCGAGTTCTGATCACCCTCCTTGGGATAGCCGGGGAATGTTGCGTGTTATCAACATCCCCTAGAGATTGTGTTAGCCTTTGGGCGCCGAGCCCTTCAAGGCATTCCATGCGGCCTGGTTGGCCTGGTCGAACGCCTTGCGGGATTCCGCGAGCGCCGCACTCAACACCGACCAGGACTCAGTGCCCGCCTGCTTTAGCTGCTGCACACGCGATTCCGCCTCGGACGCGTTGGTCTTCATCTGCTTGAGAGCTGCGTCGAAGTCGCCGGTGTGGGCCGCGGCAACTTTTCCGGCCGCCTCCCGGAACTTGTCCACTGCTTCGCCCCAGGCCTTTGCCTGCGCGGCGGCGACCTGCTTGAACGTGGCCTGCTGCTGCTCGATCTGTTTGCCGGCGCTTTCGAAGTAAGTCTTCATCTGCGCCTCGAACCCGTTCCACTGCTTCTCAAGGTCCGTCTTGGTGCGCGCCCAGGCAGCTTCGCCGGCTTGCGCTTGCGTCTTCAACTGCGCCTGGAATTCGTCGCGGCGCTCCTTCAGATCGGCGACGATCTGATCGGCTTTGACCTTGGACTCGGCCTTGGCCTCACCGGCTTTGATCTCGAACGAAGCTAGTGCGGCATCCATCTCGTCGATCCGCTCCTTGGCCCAGTTCAGATAAAAATGCATGCTGCTCTGCTGTGACATAGCCGTCTCCGTTGACTTGCTGAAGTGAAATGATCCCTGAGCTTGGCTTCGCTCGCGTTGACCTGCGTCAACCATGTCTCGGCTTGCAAGCTGCTGTGCGCCAATCAACTTGGCCCTCAAGCTGCCAGATGAGGAAAGGACATTGTCCTTTGTGGCAGGCAATTTGCTCGGGTGATGGCTGCTGCTGGCTTCGCATCACGCGCTCCGCCTCGATTGCAGCGTAGAAATCCTGCGGAGCCTTCAGCTCTGCCCTGGCGGGCAGCACGTCCTCGTTAAAGGCGTCCTCGCGCAGGCGCAAGGCCTTAGTCACGTTCTCATCTTCGGCGAGGGCGAGAAGCGTGCCTCTCGTAACATGCGCTCCGAGCGGTTATGCCGGCGCAAGACCTCGCTGCCGTCGGGTTCATCGGTCTGGTTGCTGCTTACGGTGGGAGACATAGCTTTGACGTCCGGGTTGCGAGCCCACGACGGCATTAACGTGCCGTCGCGCGCTTCTGAAGCCGAATTGTACCGCTTTACGTGGCTGTCCAGCCGCCATCGACGGCCAGATTTGCGCCGGTGATCTGGGCAGCGTCGTCGCTGCACAGGAACAACGCGAGCGAGGCCACCTGTTCAACAGTGACGAATTCCTTGGTGAGCTGCGCTGCGAACAGGACGTCGTTAATCACCTGATCCTCTTCATGCGCCGCGCCTCCATCGTATTCGGGATTTGCTTTTCCACGAGCGGTGTCCAGACTAGCCGGGGCTGATGCAGTTGCAGGTGATCTTCGATCTGGCGAGCTCCAATGCGACTGTCTTGGTGAGACCGGCGATGCCGTGCTTGGCCGCTACATAGGCGGACTTGAACGGCGAGGCGACCAGCGAGTGCGCTGAGGCCGTGGTGATGATGCGGCCCCAACCGCGCTTCTTCATGCCGGGCACGGCAGCGCGGATGGCATGGAAGGCGGCGGAGAGGTTGATCGCGATGACCGCGTCCCACTTCTCGACCGGAAACTCCTCGATTGGAGAGACGTGCTGGATACCGGCATTGTTGACGAGGACGTCGACGCTACCAAGCGTCTTCTCGGCAAGGGAGACGAGATCGGCGATCTCTTTCGGCTTCGCCATGTCCGCGGGCGAATAGATTGCCTTTACCGCAAAATCGTGCTCGATCGCAGCGCGCTCCTTCTCGACGTCGGCCGGCGCACCCATCCCGTTGAGCACGATATTGGCACCGGCGCCCGCGAATGCGCGGGCGCACGCAAGGCCTATGCCGCTGGTTGAGCCGGTTACGACGGCCGTTTTACCCTTCAGAATTCCCATCTCGTTTACCTTATCTGTGGCTCGCAAGAAAAATCGAAGATTTGCCAGCCGGAACGTCCTTCCGGCTTCCCGCGACGTTCTTTTTAGAAGACCAGAGCTTTTTCCTCGGCCCGAAGCGAGCGTCGAACCGGTTGTTGCAGATAGTCGTGGACCACTTTCCCGAGACCGAGCGTGAGGTCTGCTAGGATGTGAACGGCGGAGACGATCTCCAGGACCGGCAACTCGGCAACGGGTGCCAGAGCGTGGGGCATCAAGGCGAGAGCTGCCGGCCCAGTCCAGGCTCCTTTCAGCACGATGTCCTCGAGGTGGTATTCGACGAGTTCGCAGATGCGCGGACTGCCATCGACGTGAGGAATGATCTTGAGCAGGAAGTTCGGCTCGTTGAGAGCGGCGTTGACGTTCGCCAGCTCGGCCTCACGGTGCTTGTAGCCCATTGTGCCCGTTGCGATCCGGACTGGACCGTAATCCAGCGTGCCGATCAGCGTGTCGATTTCGGTTCGTAAGGTCGGCTGCGCGAGCTTCTTCGGAAAACCCCAGAGCTCGCGTCCACCTGCAATGGGCCCCTCGTCGTTGAGAAACATGCAATGCGTGTAGCCGCCCTTGCGCCCGCGGAAAGAGATGGGGATGACCTGGCCGCTTTCCGTGTAATCGCCGAAGCCGTTGGAGTCCGGCATACGAATGAACTCGTATTTGACGAGTGCCTCGCGGCCGTCGATTTCGAGCGGTTCGGGCACGACTGCGCGCAGCTTTGCCGGATCGGTGCGATAGGTAATGATCAGGTACTCGCGATCGGTGAACCGGTAAGGCCCCGGCGGATAGACCGGGTTGGTGAGCGGCATCGCAAAAGCCCGCTGTTTGACGTCAATTTCACGCATTCGCGTTCTCCCAAAAGGTTGGTCCGCCGAGCTACTCGCGGCCATCATGCTCAAGATCAAAGGTGAAGACGCCGTCGGGGCTGGAAGGACGAGCAAGCACCTCGGGATGACGCAGCGTGCGCAGCGCGTCGTGATAGCCAGCGCGCCAGTGGTCCTGCATCGAGAGGCGGGAGAATTCGTAGTCCTTGGAGTGGCCCTCGTGGTTCCGCGCGCGATAGATCAGGTGAACGATGTTGTAGACATTCTGGGAGACGGCCGTGCTGAGGAGCTTCACGTCCTCGTGTTCGCTGAGATCTTCGGGAAGGCGGCCTAATAGATCGGTAAGCGCGCGACGCAGGCGCTGCACACGCTTGAACTGGTCGGTGCTGGCGCGCGTACGGCTCGAATACTGGATCTCCTTATGGCGAGTGACGACTTCGGCCATGTTGCGGGGAATTTGACCGCGCGCGCTCCAGAGATCGACCTGGAACGCAAGCATGTCCTGCGCGGCGCCCCAATCGATCACCCACTGCAACGGCGTATTGGAAACGAGACCTCCGTCCCAATAATGCTCGCCCTCGATCTCCACCGCGGGAAAGCCAGGAGGCAGCGCGCCGCTCGCCATGATATGCTCCGGCCGGATCGTATGCGACGTGTTGTCGAAATAGACGAAGTTGCCAGTTCGCACGTTCACCGCACCCGCGCTAAAGCGCGTCGTTCCTGCGTTGATGCGATCGAAATCGATCAGTCGTTCCAGCGTGGTCTTGAGCGCACCGGTGTCGTAGAAGCTGGTGGCATCGCTCGTTCCATCGGCGTGAAGCCAGGGTAGAAGGGGGCGCGCGGAGAAAAATCCGGTTGCGCCGCATGCCGCAGCAAAGCCCGCGCTCATCTGGTTGATGAGATTGCGCGTATTGTCGCTGCGCGTCCAATCAAGGAGGGGACCGCCGGACCAGTTCCACGGGCCCGTCGACGTCACCTGCGCCCAGAACTCACGCAGTCGCTCGACCCGGGCTTCGGGCGGATTGCCGGCAATGATGGCAGCATTGATGGCTCCGATCGAAATGCCGGCAACCCAATCGGGGTGGATATCGGCTTCCGCCAGGGCGTCGTAGACGCCGGCCTGATATGCTCCGAGGGCGCCGCCGCCCTGCAAGAGCAGAGCGATGCAATCAAAGGGTAACCGCCGCTGAGCGGTTGTGAGGTGAGGTCGAGGTTGGAAGTTCATGACGGGCGTGCTCTTGAGTTTGCAATGGCGTGAGGCCGATGATGTCGGCTGATCGGATACGAGAAGATCGTCCGAGGTGCTGAGCAGGAGATAACTAAAGCGACCACTCCCTGAGTGGTTTCGCGTGCGTCACTGCTGCTGGCGACTCCACCTCGTGTGGCTGTTTGCCGTCAGTTTGGGGCTTCGCGCCGATATGCAGAGGTGGCCGGCCGACAGCAGTGCAGGCAGATTTGCCGTGGCGCGGGTGGTCAGTTGCCGAATCGGGCAGCGGATGGCCCGGTGGCGCATCTGGAAGCAAGCTCGCGCATGCAAGCGTGGCGACCAGGGCGAAGCTCAGGCATGCGAGCCGCGGCTCCGGTCTCAACCGACCGGCCAGATTTCGAATGATGGACACAGGTTGACCTCAGAAAGAAAATATACCGTATAGTTTATTTACTAGCGGATAGGGTGCTAAAGCAACTCACGAGGTCGTGCGTTGGTCGGTCGTGTCACCGGTCGAGCTGGGGCGACGCCTGCTTTCCGACTTTGGGCGGCTCGAGCATGACCTCCTTCAGGCGATCGCCGCTGGCGACGACGATCACGAAGTTCAATTTGCCGTCCTGCTTTATCAGTCCTCCGGCCAGCGCGTTGCCTTCGGCGGCCTTTTCGGCGACCCTCACGGCATCCGACAGCTCATGCTTGATCCACTTCAAGGCGATGATGTTGGAGAGGTCTTCTCGATCCAGCTCCTTCAACGACGAAGCAACTTCCTTATTTGTCACGCTTCCGGTGTTCGCATCTATGACGTTTTCCCAGACCCGCTCATCCTTCACTGTGCGCACGCGATAGACGGATGGACCGGGTGTCTCGAAGCTGACGTCCGCGGTCTTCGAGCCCTCATGCAGGTGCTCGGCGATCGCAATCGCCTGGCTGAGGGGCACCTGCGTCGCCCGAAATTGCTCGAGCACGCGACGAATCGCCTTCTCCTCGCTCTCGCTCTGCGCGACTGCGCCTCGACTTTCGGCGTCCACAAGCGCGCGGCTAACCTCGGCGGCCGCGCCGGTCGCGGCGAGCGTGGCAGACATTAGCAGGACGGCGAATAGGAGCTTCTTCCGCATTGGTAAGTCCTTAGTTTCAGCCACTAACGGTGACGAGTAAATTGACGTGAGGGGACGAGAAGGCATTGAGGCAAGAACCGCGCTCGCGGCTCCAATGGCACCAGCCGACAGGCCTATCCAACCTCGGACCACGAACGGATCGTCGCGGCTTCCCTTTCCGTGACTGAGTGGGCTTGTGCTCTGCTGCCGAGCTGAGCCCGCCGCGTCTCCTGTCTGGACCCGTCGGATCGGTAGCAGGCGGTCTCAGCTCCGCCATGCTTTCGCGGAGGCGTAAGTTAGTCGGTGCCGTGGCGCGACTACTGTCGGCGACATCGGTGTGCCCGGGCAGACCCGGCGGTTGTGCGGCATCGACCACGGCCGCGCCCGGGGTCTTCGAGAGAGCCCCGGCGATTGCGTTGTCCGCGAACACCGCGACGGGCTGGTTGGTGTCGATGATGGCCGCTTCTGGTTGCTTCGCATCGGAATGGATGCGGATCGGCGGGAGGACCGGGGCCGATTCTGCGAACCTGCCGGGCAGTGGCGCGGGAAGTACCCAATCCGCTGCCAGCAGCAGCAACAGCAACGCTCCCCCGACCGAGAGAAAATAACTCCGCAACGGAAGTTCGGCCTCGACCAAACTGCTCGCGTGCCGCGACAGAACGGATTTCCTGCTCATGACAGCGGGCTCCCGACGGTAGAATGACGGTGGTTCATTGTCAGATGCTCCAGGGTCGGGGACGTTTGCGCGCGAGTGCGACATCGACGTAGCCGCGCTCGTCAAGCCATTCTCTTGGGCAACAGGTGGTGGCCGCCGGGTCGCTCGTGTATCCGTCGCGCGCGAGAGCCGATCGAGTGCCCGTGAGCCCAGTCCAGATTTCACGCCCAGTGGTCGGATCGATTTCGATGACGTCGAAGACTTCGATGTAGTTCAGCATGTGGATCTCGGGCGTAATCGTCAGGCAGCGCGCCGCGCGGTTTGGTCGACATCCTCGAGCTCAACTCCCCTGCGCACGAGCTCCGACTCGACCATGTCGAATACGTATTCAACCGGTGCCAGCCAGAGCGTGACCCAACAGATAATGCAATCGCGGACGAGTAGCAGCGCCGACGTCATGGGGCAGCCCTCCGTTTGCCGGCGTATGCCAAGGCCGGTGGTTCGCGGTCGACGAGCGCGTGTACCCAGGCGAGCAATGAAATCGAGATGCCCAGTAGCAGGCTCACACCTACGAGAAACAGCGCGACGACCAGATTGAGGAACGCGACCGCAAGTGCCGGCCAGGGATTTTCCCTCGCAAGCGACAACAACAAGGTTGACATTTCCCAACTCCTAAATAAACTATACCGTATATTTCATATACAGCCTGGACCCCTAGGTCTGTCAAGTCTGCAGACTCACAAGCGTGTGTTCGGGCGAGGAACGGCGGGGATTGCGGAGCCTGAGGCTGCGCTTCTCGATCGAAAAACGGCTGCGTGAAGCAGGGAAAGGGTTCGCTATGTTCAAGTCCGCCTTTGTCTACACCGTGGTGGTGCTGGCCTCGCTCAACAGCGCGAGTGCCTTCGCACAGGAAGAGCGCGGGCGCCCGAGCAAAGGGCGGCATGTGCGCCGGACGCATTCCGATTATGTGCCAGCTACTTCCCCGACCCGACGCGGGTGGAGACCTGTCTGAGGCAACGAAAGTCGGATCTCAGCGAGGCCTGCCGATCGGTGTTCGAGCAGGGTGCGGCCGCTGCCGCGGTTAAAGCCAGATAGAGGGACGTGTGCCCGAAGCGGCGGATGGGAGCGTTTCTCGGCAAAGTCGCCGCGATTCTCGGTCCTGTCGGGCACCAAACAAGGATGAGCGCCATGAGTACAATGTATGTTCCTGCCTTGGCCGCCTTCGGCGGCTCAGCTTTTGGGGCAGTCTCGACAATCATCAGCGGGTGGATGACAAGGCGCCGGACGCTGCGCGAGCGCCACCATGCCCATGCCTTCTCGAAGCGCGAAAAGCTGTATCGTAGCTTTATCGAGGAGGCCTCGCGACTTTACGCCGACGCGCTCGTCAGCGATCGATCCGAGATCCCTGCGCTCGTGCATCTGTACGCGCTGATTGGTCGCATGCGTATTTTGTCCAGCGATGAGGTGGTTCGCGCGGCAGAGCGGGTAGGCCGTCTGATCGTCGAAGCCTACCTTGCCCCGAACAGATCATTCGTCGACTTGCCCAGTTTCATGGAAGAGATGGACCCGTTGCGAGAGTTCGGGGAAGCGTGCAGGCGCGAACTGCAGATCATTCCGTCCCGCTGAGGCCAGACGTGATGAAACGACAGCCAGCGCCTCGGAATAGTTCGTCTAGTCCGCATCGACGCATCATTGATGCGGCGGTTCGTTCATACCGCGACTTCGGATACAGGAAGACAACGGTGGCCGATGTCGCGCGAGGAGCATCGATGTCTTCGGCCAACGTCTATCGGTTCTTTCTCTCAAGGCGAGCACTTGAAGAGGCCGTCGTAGCGGAACTTCTGGAGGAAACATTCATGGCAGCTGCAACAGCGGTTCGCAGGGATGCCTCGGCTTTGCAGCGGCTAGCCGGTACCTTCAGGGCATTGTCGCAAGTGCATGATTTTCGGGTGGCGAACGACACCAGATTGCACGAACTGGTGGCTGCTGCGGTGGCTGCCAATTGGCCGGTTAGTCTTGCCTACGCCGACAGGGTCCGCGGAGTGGTGCGGTCCATCATCGCTGCTGGACAAGCCAGCGGCGAGCTTCGACCGGGCAATCCGACGGTGCTGACATGCTGTTTGCTGGAAGCGATGGATACCTATGTCAACCCGTCACAGACCAGATCGTTGACGGTCCGGCCAACCTTCGAAGAGATGATGAAGTTTTGCATGGGCGCGCTCCGCTATGGAATGCCCCTCCAATTGGTGGATGTGCAGCCTGATCTACGTCGAGCGACGGTCTACCAGAGCTAATCGGCCTGCCTACTCATGGCGTCCAGTCTGCCTCACAAGCTGCGAGAAAAAAGCCGACGCGTTCGCGCATGAAAGAGGGCAGCTCCTTTTTCAAATCTTTCGGTGGTTCGCCCACCAGAGACCGAAACAGCATCGGAAGCAGGATCAAATCCAGGAAGATCTGAGCGGTGGCGAGACTTCGCTTCCCGCTAAAGGGACCTTTGGGTGAGCGCGCGAGCCTCTGAGTTGCTTCGTTCAAAAGCTGGGAAACGGCGCTTACGGAGCGGTCTCGCGCAGCGTCGTGCACGTTGCGGCTCAACTCTGGGAAGCGCTGCGCCTCGGCAATCGTGGCGCGAACCATGCCAAGAGATTCCTCAATCACCCTTTCCACGATTGCCGTGCCAAGGCTCATGAGCTTGTCATGGAGCGTGCGGCCTTCAGGAGTGAAGCCCTCGAAATCCGTCAACCCGCTGATGGTGCGGGCTACGACCGCCGCGAACAGCGCTTCCTTGCCGGGGAAGTGGGCATAGATCGTCGGCTTGCTCGCGGGAGCCATCTCAGAAATGTCGTCGATGCTGGCGCTCCGATAGCCCTTCTCGAGAAACAGCTGCTGGGCCGCATCGAGAATGCGGGTCTGCGCGTCGCCGGCAAGATCCTTGGGCGGCCGGCCCCGCTTCGGGCTGATGGTCTTCTTCATACGTCGAACTCCCAGTCACGAGTCTGTGCGCGTCTGCTTCCGACTTGACACGGGCCTTGGAAAAATGCAAGAAAAAGAAAATATACGGTGTAGTATATTTAACGCTGCCCTGGCGGCATCGGCGGCTGCGCCGGATGGTCGGGGGCGCAAAGGGTAGGCGTTCGGCCCGATCATCCGAATCGATTGTGGAGATTGTCGTGACTATGTTCACCCCAGACCCGCAGGCTTTGCAGGAAGGTGCCCTGCTGCGCGATCTGCATCACAGGGTCTCCAATGGAGTCGCCTCGGCCATTAGCTTGGTTTCTGCCGCGGCCATTCGAGTCGAGGGACCGGAGGCGAAGCACGCCTTAAGCGACGTCGTCGAACTGCTGCATGGCTACGCCGACGTGCACCGGGCGCTGGCGATGCCGGGGCGCGAGACGCTAATCCAGGCTTCGACCTATGTCCGCAAACTGGGCTGCGCCATGCGCCGGGCGCTCCTGGATCGAATGGACATTCAGCTTGCATTTGCAACCCAGTCACTCGCGCTTCAACCGGAGCGTTGCTGGCGGCTTGGCCTGATCGTCCATGAACTCGTGACCCATGCGGCAAGGCACGCCTGTTTCGAAGGGCGTGCCGGACAGATCAAGATCAAGCTGACGCGCATCGGTGCCCTGGCGAATTGCGTGATCGTGGATAACGGCTCGCGCTCCGCACGGGACGCCTCGGACAATAAATTGCGAATTGCCAAAGACCTTGCCAGAGCCCTCGGTGGTCGAATCGAGCAGGGTTTTGGAACCGAGTTCACGTCGGTTGTCCTGTCGTTCCCACTGACCGAGCGCGAGCGAGGCGCGAACTGGACTATCGCAACGCGTCAGTTGAAGCCCCCGCGCAGTACGCGAGCGATTGGAAAGCTCGCTGCGAGAGCGATCGCCCTCGATCAAGGCAGCCGCCTTGTTGCAAGCCAACCCGAACGGAAGCTTTCTCGCCAGCACGGGGGCGAATTGGCTGTTCCGCGCCAGGCCCCTGATGTGCTGGGCGAGTTGTTGTCACCTCCCCATCGCACGGACGCGCCATGACATTCCAGGCTTCCAATAATACCCGCAACCTTCGATCTCGAGGTGCGTCGAAGGCTCTCGTCGTAGCGGTCGCGCTTGTCGCAACCGCGCTGGGCGGCTGCAATGACCACGCCGCACCGACGAGCAGCCGCGCAGCGATTGTCCGCACGGCGGTCGTGCAGCCGCGGGAACGGCAGGCCTCCCTCACGTTGACCGGCGAGGTCCAGGCGCGCTTCCATGCCGATCTCTCGTTCCGCATCAGTGGCCGCGTGATTGCGCGCATGGTCGATGTCGGCGCGCACGTTAACGCAGGCGAGGTCCTGGCGCTTATCGATCCGGCGGAGCAGCAGGCCGATGTCGATGCCGCGACTGCGGCAGTGGCGTCCGCGGAAGCTCAATTGCGTGTGGCGAAAGCTACCTTCGAGCGGCAGAAAGCGCTGATCGCAAGCGGCTTCACCACCCGCACGGTCTACGATC
>NZ_JBANAZ010000125.1:0-11504 GCF_059803455.1 Bradyrhizobium sp. UFLA05-108
CGACACAGCCGCTCGGCCGCATCGCCGCTGACGCCAATACATCGGATTACTGCCGCCCTTTTTCAACGGAATCGGCCAAAAAGCGACATCGCACCTCTACACTCTGAAACGCAGTTGATATAGACTAACCCCAGAGCTGCCAGCGCGGGATGATGCTAGAGCTGCCAGCGCGACATGCCGAGTTTTCGCGAAATCAATGGCAGCGGTAGTGCCTTCGGCAGGCGAGCGAATTCAAAATCTATTTGGTTCGGAATCCTTCCGTGCACTAGCGGAAGGTTGTTAAGTTCATGGGGCAACGCCAATTGATTGTTGGGGTTGGACACCATCATGACATTGATCAACGACATCGGCTATTTGGCGTCAGCTCTCGTCCTGCTTACATTCTGCATGAGCACGATGTTGAGCCTGCGTGCGGTCGCAATATGCAGCAATTTCGCTTTCATCAGTTACGGACTTGGCGCCAAACTATACCCTGTGCTTGCTCTGCACATCATCTTGCTTCCGTTGAACATCATATTGCTCTTTCGGATGATAAACTTGCTTCGGAAAGCGAAGCTCGCTGCAGCCACGGATCTTTCTCCAGCCTGGCTGCAGCCATTTATGCAACCGAAACATTTCAAGGCAGGACAGACGATTTTCAGGAAGGGACAGCATGCCGACCTGCTCTATATGATCGTGTCGGGTGAAGTCCGGTTTCCGGAAATTGATCGGCGACTTTCTGCTGGTGACGTGTTTGGAGAGATTGGGTTGTTCTCTCTGCAGCGGCGGCGCACTCAGACTGCGATGGCGGAAACTGACCTGGATTTGCTGTGGATCAGCGATGGCGCGCTCAAGAAGCTGTGCGAGCGCAATCCAGGCTTGTCGTTATACTTCCTGCGGCTGACCGCCACTCGAATGACCCAAAATGATGCTCAAGCGGCTCTTGTCGCCACCCGCTGACCACCGCCGGTGTTTTGCCCGACTTTCACACTTTCCCTGAAGAGCTGAAGTCGGCTTGGGGCCGATTTTGTTGCAGAAGTCGGTAGGATCGACGCTCTCAGCGGGGCTGTGATCTGAAAATTTGGGCTCGCGATCTTTTGGCCGCCTGCCCGGCATGGGCTGCGGAGACGCCCTGGCACTGATGCCTGACGCAACCAACGCGACGGACGCCACTTACGCAACGCATGGTGCGGCCGTGTCGGGTGGATGGAGCGCAAGCTTGGCAAAGCGACGAAGGTTCTAGCGATTGCTGCAAGCGTAAATTCGAACCGCGCGCCGGCCGGTCCACGCAGTCTCAGGCGGCCGAGCCGCAGGATCCGCTTGAGGTGCGCAAACAGCATCTCAACCTTCTTGCGATCTCGTCGGGTCTCATCGTAGGCAGGCGTCTTGGCGATCGCGCGGGCGACATCGCGCGCTGCCTCGTGCACGTGGCGTGTGATCTTCCGGCTCGGCGAGTTTGGACAGCATTTGGACTTGAGCGGGCAGTCGCGGCAATCAGCGACGCGCGAGAAGTACGAGATAGCGTCATCTCCGCGTGGTCCGCGTGTTCCACTTGAGCGCGGCAGGATCTTGCCGCTGGGGCAGATATATTGATCGCGCGCCGCGTCATAGATGAAATCGTCGCGGCTGAACGTGCCGTCGTCGCGCTGTGACTTGTCGATCACCGGGATGTGGGGCGCGATTCCCTTCACATCGACCAGGAAGTGGAGGTTGTGGGCGGCACCGTAGCGCGTCCTGATCTGACTGCGGGAGCTTGCCGAACTTCGTATTGTAGCTCTCCAGAAACCCCGGCAGGAAGGCGTTGCCAGCCCGAGGGTCGAGACCCCGGCCAGCCGCAGCTCCTTCACCAGGCGGTCTTGCAGCGTGCCGAACGAACGCTCGACGCGGCCCTTGGCCTGCGGGGTGTTGGCGCAAATGATGTCGATATTGAGCTCGTGCAGGGCGCGACCGAACTGGGTCATCCCATCGCCGCCCTTGGCCTCGCGGTTGTTGACACGAAAGATCGCGTGCTTGTCCGAATAGAACGCGATCGGCCGGCCGTGGCGCTCCACATACGTTCGGGTCTCACGTAGATAATCCAGTGGCCCACTAGCTCCCTTCAACGACTAATTCGATTCCGATTGGTCCTAACGCCTTGGAAGTGCTAAATTATTGATCTGAGGGCAGGACGAGCTGCATCCTTTCCTGTTATCGCATTACGGTTGCGGTGGAGGCCGCCGTGAGGATTGATCGAGCCTTGCAGATCGCAAGTCGGGCCCGCGTCCGGCGATATGCTTTGCCGCCGAGGACTGGCGCGCCGACGCCAACATCGGCTTCATCCGAGCGTGATCCACGTGGTCGTTTCTTGCGTGGCCATGTCGGTGTGAGCCCTGGTCGGCCCCCGCACGACGAACTGCGGCGGATGTCATCGATGATCTCTTCCATTCCTGGCGCTACGGCGGTCGCGCGGCTATTCGGCAACTCATAAAGCAAGATTCGGCCGCGTATTTGCGCATCATGTTCCACGTGGTCGGCAAGCTGCACAAGCCGAGGGATTGATGGACGCAGCACCGAACGATCTGGATTGTGTCGCCAAACGGAAGCGGCAGAACGTACTTCGGGTGCAGCGGTACCGGGCGCGTAAGCAAGTTGGTGCGCGCATCGTCCGTATCGAGGTCACGGATTGGGCCGAGACGCGCGACGCGTTCGTCCGGATCGGCGTGCTCCCGGAGGATCAGCGCAACAACGATAGGGCGATCGAGGCGGCCATTGCGCAGTTGTGCAGAGCGGGGTTTCGAGCCGTTGAGGCGCAGCAGAAGGCATCTGCCTGACGTCGCATAGCAACCGATCGCAAGGCAAGAGCAGCTTGGGCATCGAAGCGCAGCGCAAAACTAGGGTGTCCTCGTCAGCCTTGCTCGGACGTGCCCGCTTGCCTAGCCAATCGGCTCTGTTCCAATAGCGTACCCGGAACGCTAAGATTTTTCGCGCGTTGTTCGTCCATGCAAGATCGAAGGAGCCAGCTATGGATCGCGAGCACGTGAAAGGTGTCGCCGACAAGGCCAAGGGCACGATTAAGGAAGGCGCCGGCAAGCTGAGTGGCGACAAGGACCTGCAAAGGGAAGGCAAAGCCGACAAGGCGAAGGGCGCTGTGCACAATGCAGCTGGCGACATTAAGGATGCGGCCAGGGACGCAGCAGACGCCATGAAGAAGTGACTCTCACATCAATTTTCGCTCTCGCCGCTCCCTGTGAGCGGCGTTTTGTTTGCGCTTCCGGAACCGCCATACGGCGGCTTATTCCGCTCCAAGCCTCCGACGTTACGGGCCTCATCAAACGAACAGTCGTTGTAGATCCGGGCCGTCGCAACAAACCTCTCAGCACGTTTGGTGCCGGCGTCCAGGCTTCAGAAGCCGGGGAACTCCGAAGTCTCGGACGAGTTACACGACCGCCGAGAGGATAGAAGGATGAGTGGTCGTGTGTGCAGTATCGCGGCATCTCTCCTGATCGCGTGTTCGGCAGAAGTTGAATAGAAAGGCGACAAATGAAAACACCACTTCTGATTGCGGGCGCATTAGTCATCGGATGCGCCGCCCCAGCACTGGCCGATGAGTACTACGTCGTACAAGGCCCGAGCCATCAGTGCACGATTACAACCACACGCCCGGCGGACAAGGAAGTCGTGACGCAGATCGGTCCCATGGCCTTCAAGACCCGCGTGGAAGCTGAAGACCGCATCAAGCAGACAAAAATCTGCGATGAAGGCACAGTTGGTAGTAGCGGCAGCACGACCGTTATCAAGGAGAAGTAAGTAATCGGCACCGCATTTCCGATCAAAGGCACCGCATTTCCCGATCAAATATGGCTTCGAGAAAGGTCGCGCCCATGCCCATCGGCGCGACTTTTCCAAACCATCAAATTGGACCAGCTGCGGCCTGCCGGGCATCGGCGGCAGGTTGTCGACGTACCGGTTGACTACGCGGAAGAGCGCGAGGGTCGCGGCTTGGTTGGCGCTGATGGTCTAGAGAACACCGGCCGCCGACCTCCTAGACTCGATCGTGCGCTCTTGGTGGCCCGCAGGCTGCGGACGTAATAGCCGTGTCTCTGAACGGCTGACTTGATCTCGTCGCTGACTTTGAAAACTTTTCTTCTGCTCTTCCGCCAACTATGTCTGGAGCCGCGAGTATCGGTATCGCAGAGCCTGTGCTTAGAACGAGAACGTCGCGCTTATCATTGCGATGGACATCAAACACTTTTCGCCCCCGCTAATCATATCGTAATAGACACGAAATATGTTTCGGTCGTCTAGATCGACCAGCTTAGTATCTCGAACGGCTGCGCAGGTTGTCAACGCTCGCCGCTTTCTGCTTCACCCGGCGGCTCCGATTGGGTTGATGGAAGTCCGGTAGGCAGTGAATTGCACTTGCGAGAGATCCGCTTGGCTTTCGCCAAACCCCACCAAGCAAACTCAACGGCCCTGGCGGTTAGGGTTCTGCTGGGGCAGCCGTTTCTTCGCCGGTCGGGCAAGCATCGCGGTGCCCGCATCTCAAGGGTCGTTTTTACCGAGTTTTCGCTGGTGAAAAATGCTTGAACCGTTCGATGTCGCCAACTCTGATTGAATGCGGCGAAAGAAGCGAGACTCGCTCAGCTCACCCGATCGAGCGCGTCCCGCACCAGGTTGACAAGTGAGGTCATGGTGTAGGGTTTGGCTAGCCAGCCAAGCGGCTCGAAAGGATCGGCGCGCTTGCGCGTCAGCGGATCGTCATGAGCCGTCGCGAATACGCAACGGACGCCAAGCTCACGGAAGAGGTCGCCCGCGGCATCGATACCGTCGCGTCGGCCGGCAAGGCGAATATCCATCAGGACGAGAGCCGGGAGCTGCGCTCTGGCGAGAGATACAGCTTCTTCAGCGGTGGTCGCCACGCCGAGGACCCGAAATCCGGCGTCGGACAAAGCTGTTTCAGCCTGCATGGCAATCAGGAAATCGTCTTCCACCACCAGCAGGCCGGCTGCCGTGGCGGGGATTTCTGATGTGTCTGATGTATCTGATGTATCGCTGCCTCCCGCGCTATTCGCGGGCGCTGCAAGGAATGGCGCCACGGCTTGGCCCTTTTCCGCCATTAGCCGCTGCTCCCGGCTGGGAAATTAAGTGTTGCGCGTGATGGTGGCCGTGTTATCCGGAATTCCGCCTGAAGCTGGCGAGCAAGGCCCTGAACGAGGCGAAGGCCCGATGACCTGCTGCGAACGCCATCCATATCGAATCCAGGTCCGTCGTCCTCAACATAAAGTTCGAACATGCCATCGCGCCGGAACAGGCCGACACGAACCGCGCCTGTCAGCCGGTCCTTGTTGCCATGCTTCGCCGCATTGGTCAGCAACTCATTAAGGAGCAGGGCCAGCGGCATTGCCACATCGTTTGACAACACGCCATTGGCAGGAGTCCGTTCCACAACGATGCGCGCCGGCAAGGTCTGCTGAACCGTTTCGACCACCGCCCCCAAAAATTCGTCGGCCGAAAACCGGCTGGCGTCGATCGTGCCATAGAGAACACGCTGGGCTGCCGCCATCGCCGCTACCCGCCCGCTCGCCTCTTCGAGGACGCGACGCGCCTCCTCACTCGCGGCCGCCCGCGAGGCGGTGGTCAAGAGCGACTGCAAGACCTGCATATTGTTCTTGGTGCGGTGATTGAGTTCGTTCAGCAGTAAACGTTGCTGGGTCTCGGACTGTTTGCGCTCGCTGAGATCAACCAGCATGTTGATGGCGCCGACGACAGCGCCGGCGGCATTCCGCAATGGCGTGGGGAACGGTACGAAGGGAACCCGCGTCCCATCGGGTCGCTCCGCGACAGCTTCTACGCCCCGCACGGCACGGCCTTCCTTCAGCGCGATAGCCATCGGGCATTGATCGTGTGGCAAGGGCGTTCCGTCCGGATGAAAGAGCTTCCATGTCACGCACCATTCATCGCTGCCGAGCTGCGGCGTGCGGCCGGCAAATTCGACGGCCATTTGATTGAAGTATGTGATCTTGCCTTCGGCATCCGTCGTATAGAGCGCGGCCGGTATGGCCGCGAGCAGCTCCTCAAGGCGCTGTTGGCCTTCCTTCAGGCGATTCTCGGCCATCTTGCGCTCAGAGATATCGCGCGCAATCTTGGACGCGCCAACGATGCGACCGAAACGGTCGCGGATCGGCGAGATCGTCAGGGAAATATCGACCAGGCTTCCGTCCTTCCGGCGGCGCACGGTTTCGAAATGCTCCACACGGTCGCCGGCACGTATCTTTGCAAGAATGCCGGGCTCCTCGTCCTGGCGATCATCCGGGATCAGCATCGTGATCGGGCGGCCCACGGCTTCATCGCGGCTATGGCCGAACAGTTGCTCCGCGCCATCATTCCAGGTGCGGATGATGCCGTTGAGATCCTTGCTGACGATGGCATCGTCCGAAGACTCAACAATGGCGGCGAGCTGCTGCGCATCGCGCTCGGCGATCCTGCGCTCCTTCTCGCCGGCAAGGCGCGCAAGGCTGAAACCCAGGAGGCGCGCCAGGGCGAGGGCAGTATCCCGCTCGAAAGACGTGAATTCATGCGGGAGCCGGTGGTACGCCATGAATTTGCCGGACAAGGCGCCGTCCTCAAGAATGGGGATGAATGCGGCGGCCTGAATGCCTTCACCCTGGACCGTTCGTTTCAGCTCATCCGGCAAATCAGTCGCGGGAATATCTGCAATGCATACGGGTTGCGGATCGGCTTCGTCCCTGGCCCAGGGCGAGTGTCCCTCGACAGCCTGACGATAGCTCTCGGAAAGCCCGCGCCACGCAACAAACCGCATCACCCCTGCCGGGTCGAACAGCAGGATGGAAGCCCGTTCGCAGCCGAGGGCGCGCGTGATGGCATCAAGCGCAGCATCATAGATCTCGCCGGCGGTGGTGCAGCGCTGAAGGCGCTCCGAGAAAGTCAAAAGTGCGGCCTGCTCCTCCATGCGCCGGGCGAGCGCCTGCTCGGCGCACTTGCGGGCGGTAATGTCGTGCTGGACGCGGACCGCGTAGAGGAAGTTGCCGGTGGCGTCGCGGACACTGGAGGATGTCACGGAAGCCCAGATATAGCTTCCATCCTTACAATAAATCCGCTTTTCGATGCTATAGCGGTCAATCTCGCCCGCGACCTGTAGCCGAAACTGCTGCAGGTCACCCGGCCGGTCGTCGGGAAGGGTTTCGTCAAAGATCATCCGTCCGAGCAGTTCAGAAGCTGAATGCCCCGTCATCTCGCATAGCTGCTGATTAACGCGCAGCATCCGGCCATCCTGATCGACTTCCACAATGCCGGCACCCACATGTTCGTACGTTGCCGCGAGGCGTTGATCGCGCAGGCGCAGCCAGTCATCGGGGCTTGCATCGGACGCATCGAGGCGACCACCGCCGGTCCGCTCATGAAAGCAGTTGATGGCGCCCGCGATCGTGCCGTCCTCATCCAGGATGGGTGCGATATGGACGACAGCCCACATATGTGATCCGTCCGGCCTTTCGATGCGCGCTTCCATGCCACGGATGGGCTCGCCTGTACGCAGTACCTCCGCCATCGGCGCCTCATCCCGCGCGATCAGCCTGCCATCGAAGAAGAGCTTGTAAGAGCCGCAGAAGAGCTCGGTATCCTCGGCGATGCGCGGCGATCGGCCCCACAGTTCCGCCGCATGGCTGTTGAACCAGAGGATGCGGCCGCGCGCATCACAGGCGTACGCGGCGATGGGTAGCTGTTCAATGAATTCAAGGGAGGGGTTGCGCCAGATCAGGGAAGCGAATGCGTGAAGTCCTTCCGACGACATTTTCTGAATATTCATCTGTACCCTCCGAGCCGAGCCGCGACCGGTTTGGCGCCGCCATCACGCTCTCGTCTTCCCCACGCCATGGCCGGACATGGTCTGGAGCCGAAGAAACTCTTTGAACGGCGGGACGGGTGGGGAAGTTCCGCTCCTCCCATGAACTGAGCCTTCTCCGGCCACCTGCAGCTTCGCAATGCAATAGAAGCCGGGCTGCTCCGGGCGCTAATTGCAAGCCCGTCCGGCTTTCGTCTTCACAGGGATGGCGATGGCATCGCCTTTGAGGTCGGCATCAGGCGGACCGGGCGCCGCGCCATGGAATTGCTTGCGGCCGAGGCTCGTCGGTTGGCCGACCTTGCCGCGCGCTACGGCGGTGAGGAGCTGGCGCCGTTGTTGCCAGGCACGGCGCTGAGGGCTGCATGGAGGTTGGTGAGCGAATCCGCGAGGGCTTCCGCGCGCTCCGCCCATCGCGAGAATGTCGAAGGCGGCACCTCGCATCGTGCCGGCGGCGGTTCAGAGCTCACGCCCTATCGCGGGATGGCTGCGGTGCCGGCGCAGGCTGGGTCGCCGCAGCGCGCTTCTTGAAGTAGTCGAGGACGAACAGACGTATCGCGGACGACAGATTACCTTGCTGGCGGTTCCGGTTGATGTCGCTGACAAGGTCCGACAGCGTCATGTTGCGCAGGCTGGAGATCTCCTTCATGCCGGCCCAGAAAGCCTCCTCCAGGCTAACGCTGGTCTTGTGGCTGGCGACAACGATGGATCGTTTCACGACGGGGGATTTCATGGCCATTCCTCGCGCTCGCCAGCCGCGCCAGTCGATCCTGTAAACGAGAACAGCCCTGGCGCGTGAAGCTGGCGGACACGCGGGAGCCGTCCCGTGCGCACCGCCGCGCGCAAAGCCACTCTATCGGGAAGGGGTGGCAAAGTGAAATGCTCTCGGGGTAGTCCCTGAGGCATTGACCTATCTCAATAGTCCGCCCTGGGACTGGCAAAGCGTCGCCGGATGAAACCGTCGGACGAGCCTCGACTGGAGAAGGAAGCGCCGAAGCCTTCGTGCACAGAAGATGCTCGACGCATCATCAAGGAGTACGTGGAGGAGCTCCGGGAGATCATCAGGAAGCTTCGCCGGAAGCTGAACTGAGAGCTGCCAGGTCACGCTGGCGTCCCTGTTTTGCCTCTGCTCGCTAGGCTTCCGTGCAAGAAACCGCGAAGTTTTCGCATATTCGGGCAAACGCTTGTTTTGCTTCAGCAGTCTCAAAGCAAAAGCGTGTCCCTGCGTCGCCGCGCTCAACCCACCAGTCGACTTGATCTCCTCGTGAAATGCGCGATGCCTCTCCGCGCAGCTGATCCAGTTGGCTTCCGACGGCTCGCACGATCAGACAGTTCTTCTTGGCCATGGGAAATTCCTCGAACGGCAAAAGCAACGGATGGAAAGTTGCCGCCGTTCCTAGTCGAGGCCTGATTCTTCAAGGGGTTTGACGAGGCCAATTCGAAAAAGCGGACCAACTTCCGTGCGGACCTCGATGCGATGGCGATGTCCGGCCGATCGTCCATGCCGGGCTAATGCAAGCGAGTTTCCGCCGCGGTCTTTCTCCAACAAGTGCGCCGCATCCTGCTGCATGTTAGTGCGCGATACCGCTGCGACTGCCACATTTTCCCGCTTGGGCAGGTCTTCGAGAACAAAACAGGGGGCTTACATGCGTAATTGCGGTCGAGCAGACGTTGCTGTGTCGTTCTTCGCCAACGCATGGAGGCGTGCCTCATAGTCGACGGTCCCCTAAGGGCGATGCTGTGTCCGCAGCGATAGTCCGCGCAATAGACCAGGACGCCGCGCACGCCGATCTCTCGCATGCAGGCGGCGCCAGTCGTCTAGCTGCGCGCGCCCTTAAAACGAAAACGGCCCCAGCATCCCGGATTGAATGCTGAGGCCGTTTGGCGATTGTGTCGTCCCTAAAGAGCAAGACAATAATTTACGTAAGCTAGATTCGTTCCCGGACCAATGAAGAGGCCCCAGCTCGGGGGGAAAGCCGGGGCCGTCGTCAACGCGGAGATGATTGTCGAGATCAGGTACTGAGCCGGCAACCTGCTTCAGGAGCGTTCGTTCCTGCGTTTGGTCCAGTCGCTGCCACTGCGTGAGGTAGGCGCACTCTCTTGTCCTGCCGGATGACCAGCATCCGGTAGCCGTCATGCTTCACTTCATGGATCCACTCCGGCCCTGACGGGACCTGCCTGCCGGCGCTCGCCAGGCAGAGCTCGTATACGCAATACGCATGGGCTGAAGATAAGAATTTTCACCGCCTTCTACGAGTCCGGAACAACCGGTAATTTTGCGTGTTCTCGACGTGCCCCGGTCACGGAGTCCCCTGTAAGGGCCGGAGCTGGACTAGGCTGGCGGCCAAACCGCTGGGCCACCATCGGTCGGAGAACTTTGGTGTGGCGAATATTTGCTCTTACCGCATGCATGATCTCGTTTTTGAGTTGTGGCCTTGCGATTGCTCAGTCGGATCAAAAGAGACCAACCGACGCAACCATCGGCGCAGCGCCTACACCGCCGGAGGAAAAAGGCCAGTTGCAACCTCAAGGGTGGACCGGGCCGGTTGATACTAAATCGGGTGGCGCGCCTGCCGAAAGTCCGCAAGGCCAAAGCCCACCGGGCATGCAGAGCGCTCCGGAAGGGTCAAGCAAAACGATCGCCGCGCCGGAGAAATAATAGATAGCGCCCCCGCCCAGAGTCGGGGATCGCGGCCTTAGCCGGTCGCTTCTGCCTTTAAGAGCCGCACGTCGGTCCCGCTCTCGTGCAACTCCATCCAACCCTTCTCGACTGCATACCTGATGCCGGCGCCAAACTCCGGGCCGCTGGCTTTCAGCGTGTAGAGGAACGGCGCGTTGATCTTCTCGATATGGATGCGGCCGTCCTGGACGGCTTCGATGCTGGTTGCGATCTCGATGAGCTTGCGCGCTGCGGTTTCCGGGTTGGCGTAGTGGTCGTTCTGCCGTGAGCTTCATGTGCCCATCATGTCGGCTTTGATCCTCCCCTGAGAATGGTGCCACGTCAGCCGCCAAGTCATGCAGATGAGCCATTCCGAAACCTTGGCACCGACAGCCTCTACCCATTAGGTCATAGGCGCTGTCGTTCGTCGCGGTTCGTCATGTGGTGGGTGATGATGATCGCGATGATGGTGCCGAGCGCGGCGCCCACCGTCCTGTTGTACGCCGCCGTCAAGCGCAAGGAGGGGGCGCCTGCTGCCGCAACGGAAGCCTGGATCTTTCTCGCCGGCTATCTCGCGGTATGGGCAGGGTTCAGCCGCGTCGCAGTCCTGGCACAATGGCTGCTCGAACGCACTGGGCTCCTGTCGATGGCGATGGCAAGCACCAGCGCAGCGCTCGGCGGCGTCATCCTGTTGGCTGTAGGGCTCTACCAGTTCACACCGCTCAAGACGGCCTGGCTTCGTTACGGCCAGAGCCCGCTATTGTTCCTCAGCCAGTAATCGGCATGGGGCTTCGCCACGGCGTCTATTGTGTCGGCTGCTGCTGGTTTCTGATGGCGTTCCTGTTCGTTAGCGGCGTGATGAATTTCGTCTGGATCGTCGCCATTGCCGTCTATGTCGGCTGCGAGAAATTGCTGCGGTTCGGCCCAAGGTTCGGACCAAGGCTCGGTCCAAGACTGAGTCACGCGGCCGGTCTAGCTCTCATGATCTCCGGCGCGATCTTGCTTGCGCGCGGAATGTGAAGTTCGGGA
>NZ_JBANAZ010000126.1:0-11098 GCF_059803455.1 Bradyrhizobium sp. UFLA05-108
GTGCCTTGGCGCTTTTTGGACGCCGGTCAGTTGACCCTGCGGAGCCTCCTTCTTGCCGGCGTCCAAAAACCAGCACATAAGCGGTCAAGCTCGCGCGGCGGTGCAATTAGCGAAGGGCCACGAGCGACCTCGGCGCCTGTTTTAGAAGTACTCTCTTTTTGCCACCAATCAATAAGCCAGCTGCATCAAACCAGGTGAAAGTCATGCTCATGCGCGTGCAACTCGGCCGTTGTAACGCCTAGCAGAGTAACCGTGCCGCCCTGTCCATCCGAAATAGCCGCACCAGCTGCCGTGTTAGTCGTGTGGGCCAAGATGTCGTGCGTACTTCTGAAGATGCTGTGATCGAACTCCAGCGTGTCTTCGTGAATATTGAAGTTCTTGATGATGTCGTTTCCAAAATCCGGTCGGAAGAGGAAAGTGTCGTCGCCCTTTCCTGCGATAAGGGTATCGCCGCTACCGCCAATCAAGACGGCGTCTCCATGGCCAGCTTTCAACGTATCGCCGCGTGCTGAGCCATCGAGCACGTACGGCCCGTTATGAGCCGCCGTGAGAGTTGTATTGGCTCCTGATAGGTATGTGGTGCCCTTTTCGAAAACGACGATGTTGAGCGTCGAAGTGGTCAAACCGCCGTGGCCGTCAGAAACGGTGTACGTGAAGGTGTCCTGCTTTATTCCACCGCGGTCGTCCCAGCCACGATCGTCCCACCCGCGGTGATACCAGCCAAAGTCGTCATGGTTGCGGCTCGCGGTGTACGTATAGCTGCCGTCGGCATTTAGGGTCAGCCAGCCATATTTGCCCTCGATAGCATGGCCCACAGCCTTCGTTTTACCATCGACGGCCTGGACGGTAAGTTTGTCGTGGATGTCGGGATCGCTGTCGTTAGCAAGCACACCCTCGTCGGCCGCGACCTTAAGAGTGCGCCCCCAAGCCACAACGTTACCATCTGGCGCCGCGACGGGGTTGTCGTTTGCGCCGTCAATTGTAACGACCACATCCTGCGTAACCGTGCCACCGTGCTGATCATCGATGACGACTGGAATGGTAGCGGTCACGCTCTCGCCAGTTCCTACAAAATCGATCTGCTTGTCCGCGAAGCTGAACACCCAATCGATAGTTCCAGCGTTGGTGTTGCCTGATTCAGGCTGGATGCTGATTGCCGCCTCAAAAGTCGCGATCTGAGCGGGGGTGAGAGCATAGTCATGACCGCTAGAGTCTTGGTATGAAAAGGTCTCGTCCTTGGTGTCGATAGTGGCTGCGGGGCGATGACTGAGGTCAGGATCGGTAAAGGCAATAACCCCGGTCACTTTGTCGATCGCAGTGCTGCCGGTGGTATGTGGCAGTTCGTTGATGGTCTCACTCGCTGTGGTATGAGTGCTGTCGAGTGTCGGCGGATCGTTCAGACCGTTAATTGTTATCGTCTCTGTTCCGGTGCCCGCTGTCCCTCGGCCATCACTAGCGGTGAACTTGAACGACATGGTCGTGCTTTCGCCGAGAGCCAGGTACTTATAGTTCGTACCTGGATCGAAACTGAAGGTGCCATCGGAGTTGAAAGTCAGCCCGGCCGGAGCGGTCCCGTCCAGTGCGTATGTGATGCCATTACCCGCCAGATCGACGGCCGACACAGAAGCTTTTAGAACCGTGTTCTGGTCGGTTGAGGTAGCACCATTAAAAGCAATGGGTCCTAGATCTTGACCCGGACTTTGTGTTTCATTTTGAGCCTGAGCGATCAGCGTCCCAAGATTGGCTCCCGTGAATAGGTTCGCGACTACTTGCAACTGACTAGAGTTGCCAGCCGCATTCGTGATCGCGGTCGATGCGGCTCCTTGCTCCACAAGTGCAATACCAGCGGCATCGCTGAGCAACTGAGCGCCGGACTGATCCGTCTGAAGAACGTGGTCCAGTGCGGCGTTGCCAGCTGCAATAACGGAGGCGATGGTATCGGCCGTGCCTTGCCCGAGTGTTATGCCCTCCATCTGCGCGACTTGGGTGAACAGGGCACTCAGAGCGGTCTTGTCGCTCAAATTGATGCCTGTGGCGTCCAAGGCAGAAGCAAGGGACGAAAACGCTGCCTGAAGACTCGGAGAAAACGCTGCGCCCATTCCGGCGAGCGCGGACGCAATCATAGAGACGGTGTCGTAGACCTTTTCACCCGCGACCTCTGCAGCAGCGCCATCGGGACTGCCGCCTTGCGCTGCAGCGATCGGATCGAATGTGGTGAGGTCTAGAGTTGTGGAAAGGCCGAGAGCCGTAAGAACCTTCGTTTGCGCAAATGAGTCTGAAGCAAGATCAGTAAGCAGTGTCGTCAGTGGAGTGATGTCGGTCGATCCTGCAGGCGCAGACAATTGTCCCTTAAACTGCAATCCTAGGGATGTATCCGTGCCCCCGTACGCGATCAGCGGGCCTGAGCCGCCGCTCAGCGAAAAGCTACCCGTTGAATCCGTTGTGGTCGAAACATCATTGGAGGCGAGTTGGCCGGTGCCATTGGCGTCGGCGAAGACGGTTGCGCCGGAAATGTAGCCTTCCGCGACTTTGGACAGCGAAAGGCCGAGCGCCTCCCATCCGAGTATTTCCGAAATGTCAGCTGGGGTGAATTGTAGAGAAGCATCTGGAACGCCAACATAGATACCGACAGCTGTGGATGAGCTTCCATCGGACACCCAGACCGGACCGCCACTAGCACCTGCGCCAAGATTACCCGGATCTTCTAGAAAGCCAGTGGCGCCAAGGATTACATTTTGGATAGAGTTATACTGAGGGCCAAGGCCACCTGGGTATCCAGTAATATTGACGCTTCCCGCCGCAAAGCCAGATGTCAGTTGAAACATTCCGTACGAGGCAAGATTGACCGAAGTGTTGATTACACCGAAGTCATGAATCTCATTCAGATCGTTAAATGTCGCTGAGCTAACATACTGTGGGTCCGTAAAGGTACTGAAGGTACCGATAGAAATATCAACGCCGTTGATCGTTACTATTGGACCCGAGACTGGTCCTAACGGGGATTCTAATTTCACATGTGTAAGTACGTGCGCGGCAGTGAGAATGGTGTGAGGGCCGACTATGAACCCCGTTCCAATGTCGGTGTCTCCATCTGGCGCCGTGTAGGTTAGCTGAACAACCGCGCTATAAGGATTGAACGTCTGTAGTGCCGGAGGCGGCGGTGCTGGTGACGTCGAATAATGGGTAGCCGGATTCGAAATGTACGCGATCTCCGTCCCCCCGTTCTTATCTGAGAATAGAGTCACCCCGCCTACGATCGGCTGCGATAGACTGAAATTGTAAACAGCTCCGTTGTCCACGAACTGAAGAGTCTTCGTGCTCGTCTCCCAAATCGTATAGCCATGTCCATCAAACGGCAAACTGGCAATATCAAAGCTGTCGCCCGGGGTAAAACCAGAGATCACGCCCGTCGGCGTCGTGCTCCCGTCGATTTTTAGCGTTGCATTGGTACCAGCAAACGTAATCGTCCCAATGTCAGCGCCGTTCAATTCTAGTGTCGAATTAGCGCCGATAGTCGCCGAGCCACCTCCTAGATTTCCATTGACCTCCAAGGTCCCGCCGCCAGAGATCGAAAAGCTATCTACCCCTGAACCGGCAGCGACTTTGGTTGTACCTGCGCCGTTGATCGTAACCGTCTGTGCGCCTGCGCCAAGTGCTAGGTTGTAGCTGCCACTACTTCCGTAAACGTTTGTAGTCACTCCAGTAGGACTGTCGCCAATTGCGAAAGTATGATGGAGATCAAACGTCTTGTCCGTGAGAGAAATAGCAATGCTAGTGTCACCAGGATCAGCATTCGGAAGCGTAATGGTGTCGCCACCACCCAGAGCATTGTAAAGGTCAGCACCGTCATCGATTGCGGCTGCTTGATTGTCCGTGAGACTGTTGAAATTGACGGTCTCTGCTCCTGTGGTGAAGAGCGTATTCTGGTCGATCGCACCAAATCCCGTATTGATACCGACGACGGCGCCCGTGCCTCCCGATTCAGTCAAGTTACTCAGTACGACCGAAAACTGTTCGGAGGGTGGACTAGAAAGTGGGTTTTCGAGAAGGGGAACCTGAATCGTTTGTGTTGTTTGTCCCGGTGCAAAGGTCAGCGTCCCATGGGAGTCTTGGAAATCCGCTCCTGCTATCGCCGTTCCATTATGGGTGGCGTAGTCGACAGTAATTGTGTCACTGCTAGGAGACGATAGTGAAACGGTGAAGGTTTCTGTCTGCGGCTGTGATGCCGACTTGTGAACCGTCGGCGCATTGCTAATATTTACGATTGGCCCTGAGGGCGGCCCTACATTGATCTCTTCCCACGCATAGGTCGTCCATTGAACAGTAAAAATACCGGGACTTGTACCGGGAGGTTCATATGGTGAGGGCTGCGCCTCTGTCGCGCTGTCAGTTGCCGTTGGACCGACCAAGATAGTTGGATCAGGCTGACTCCCTGCTACGAAGTAATTGCCAATCCCAATCGTGTAGGTCCATTCGACAATATTGGTCTCTTCAAAATGCCAATTGAGCCCGTTTGGCTGCTGCACCAATTCCCAATTCCCTTGAGGCACTGCTGCGTAAGCCTGTTCAATGTATCCGAAAGGGTAGGACGAGTACGGTGTCGGATCCACAGAAGGGCCGTAAACAGGATTGCCCAAAAACGAGGCCAGCTGACCGCTTCCCGGAAAATTCTGATCGTCAGGAGCGAAATTGCCCCGGTCCATGTTGTATACAAATTCGACCCAATACGTCGTCATTACTTCCTCACAAAGGAATGTCTACGAATTGAATGCTGCACGCGCAGCTTTGGAAACTCAGAAAGAATAATTGGCTACGGGAAGGTACAGTTTATTGATCGGTAAGCCATGACCCAAATGGGTCATTCCCGCCCTGTGCCGCGCGGCGCTCAATCCAACGGCTCACCGACAACCAAGGCCCCGCGCGTTTCAGCTGCGGCCGATGTGGACGCTGGTCAAAAAACTCACTAGCTCGGCTTGGCGCCCCGTTCCCGTCTTCGCCAACACAGACTTGAGTTGGTTGCGCACCGTCTCACGCGAGAGATTGCTATGCTTGGCGATCTGTTCGATGCTGCTGCCCTCCACGAGGCCGCGTGCAACTTTTGCCTCCGCCGGGCTCAGATCAAACAAGCCGTTGAGTACGTGAGCTGGCGGCGCCTTTGCGTTGGTTAGAGGGGTAACGACAAATACGCTCGACGCGCCGGAAAAAATGTCGCGCGCCTGCCGGCGCACAGGAAGCATATGCGCAACGCAAGCCGGGCCATCCCCGTTGGCCGGGACAGGAAACGAATACGCTCGCGCTTCTGCGTCGCGACCACCAAGGGCTTCGAGGGCGGCCCGAAATAGATCGTGCGAACGGTGATGTGAAATTATCAGTCGCCCCCCTGCCGCTGATTTGAATTGAGCGCCCATCTGCTCAAGCAGAAGATTGGCGGAAAGAACTCGCCCATTTGCGTCGAGGGCTGCTCCAGGCAATGCCAGCTTGCTCAGTGTTTCCGTCATGGCTCGGGCGCGCTCCAACCCCAAGCGAACTGCCAACAACGCAGAGCGGGCGAGGTGCGGGCGCAACGTATCGAGAACTGGTAGCACTTCCCGATCTACAAAGCCCTTCTTGTGGGAGCGCTCAATATTGAAAATGATGAGGTCGCCGGATGGCGCCGGTATCACAGTTCCAGTCCCGACGCCGCCGCCGAACTTCCGCAAGCAATCCACGTAGAATGGGTCTGTTTCGGCTTCTTCAGGAGTCACGAGATCGAGGTCGACGACGAAACCGGAGTAGTTCAGAGGCGCGAGACGCGATGCGCGTATGTTCTGGCGCATCCATCCTTCATCGATAAACGCGCGCAGCATGGGCGAAAGGCAGTCCGATGAAACGGCTCGAACATTTTGATCGGGATCAGCAGCAATCAGAATACCGCCATCGCAACGCGCAATGGCGGCAATCCGGTCGAGAATATCTATCCACAGATCAGGAATGACGGCTGCCTCGTAAATTCGATCAACGATATCGTTCATTGATCGCTGGCTCCGGCGTCATCGCAATTACAAAGAATCTCGATCCATGGGCCAGCAGTGCACGGAGCAAGCGCATCGGCGCGAAGTCGCCAATAAGCGGTAAGAGGTCTAATACGAAGATCATTCGCCAAAGGGCACGATGCAATAGAACGCATTCTCATGAACCCCCAAATGGCACATTTAAAAAAATTCAGTGCTGACAAGCAGTTGCGAGGCCTCTCGGTGATGGCGTCTCCGTCTGATTTATAAATTAAATGCTATATTAATTAATAGATAAATCCAGCTTCATTTAAAAGGTTGCCTACGGAAGTGCCCTGTCTTCGGCGCTGCACCACTAGCTTGCGGCGCGTCGGGGCCTGACGTCGACGATTTCGGCTGAGTTTGTCGGTTGGTTGAGATCCGCTTTCGTCCAAGAGCGCCGAGGCTGGGACCGGGCCAGAAGCATTGCGTTCGGCCAGACCCCCCGTGATTCAGGCTCCCAACCGGGGCCAGAATCGTATGCTACGAACTCAAGCTAATGCCGCCGAACAAGTTTTCTGCCGCTCCTCAGTAAGCGATCGCCGTAACCTCAATGGCCATTTCTTGGTCCTGCGATCCGGAGCACCCTGACGCGATCTGCCGGAGGCGTAGGACTGATGATCCAGGCAGCGCCACTTCATACGGCTTTTTACAGTCCCCGAGAGCCATTGCGCGAAGCGATTGGGGATGAAGGAAACCTGATTAATAGGAAAGGGGCATCCAGAAGCCTAGGAATCGTCTCAGTTCAGGGCACAAGTGCCGCGGCAGAATTGTCGGCCGTGATAGGCCCAAACCTCAGGCACTCCAGCATGACTATAAAGGACGATCCGATTTTCGCAGCCATCGAACGCCACCGGGAGCTGTCGAAACGGCATTCCGCGGCGGCGGATGTTTCTACGAAGCTCCTGGACGGTCCTGAATTTGAGGCGGCCGATAAGATCACCGCCTCCAGACGAGATGAGCTCGCCAAATATGCGGATACGCTGATCCGCACCGGTAGCAGGGATCGTGGCTTTGACGCGCTGCGTCGCCACCCTCGATGATTGGGAGCTGCCTGACGACGACCGCGAGCTCCGGCAGATCGCAACGGACCCGACCGGTGATTGGCGCCGTGTGTTCCTGAACACGCTGGCCGACGCGCTCGACAAGATCGGTCATCCCGAGAAGACGGCAAGATCCTAATCTTCGTTAAGGGGTGCGTCAGGCGAGTGTCAGCCCGCCATACGATCTTTCTCTACGTTCCCCTGCACGGGATTCGCGGTTGCGAGGTCCGGTCGGATTTGCTTCCAAGGTCGGGCCTCGCTTCGTTATCTCCATGGAGCCTCGCTACGCTCTCAGAGAGTGTATTTGCGTGTAAATGTGAGCGCGGCCAGGGCTCCCTCAAACGTGGTGGGCTCGATCTCATCGACCCTGTACCGCGCTTTGAGCTCGACGTCCTCTGCAACTTTCACCGCCTTTTGCAGCGGATTGAGCCGCGCATCCCGGCGCGCGATCGACGCAGCAAGCGCAGCATGCTCAGCGCGGTTGCGATCGGGGTACATGTCCGCTGGGGAGTACAGGTCGATCTGCTCGTGAGAGGTCGAACGAAATCCTCCAGCGCCCCAGGGATTGCCGACGCTTTCGACGTATGGTTCAAGATCGCCGGCTTTCTTCAGTTCACGCTCAGCCGCCTCTAGAGCATCGTACGCCTCTGCCAATGCTTTATCAGCCGAGCGGTGCGCCGCCAGGGCGGCGAACACCGGATCGCTGTCGGCGGAAGCGGCCGCCATCGTGGGAGCTGCGGCAATGACGGCGGCGCTTCGGACGAGCATGTTCATTATAGATCTCCTGTTGATTGCTTCCCCGCTCGAAGAAATCGACGGGCGCGAGGAAGGTTCTGGCTGGGTTTGAGGGAGCTGACATGCGCCAGATTGGCTAGCGGGAATCAGGTCACGCGATAACAATTGAGACGCGCCCGGAGCGCAAAGCGTGAGCGGAGCTAAGTGGGTCATGGAATTATCCTGTTGTGAGCCGCGGGAAGTTTTCAGGTGTCAAGTGGCTTGCAGTTGACGGATTTCGTCCCGGTAGGCGGCGATCGTTGCGCGCCAGGTAGGCCCGTGGTCGATGTAGGCGGCGCGGCCGATCAGTGCTTGCAGCGTCTCAACGCGCTCAGCTTTCGCCTGAGCCGCCTTTGCCGCGACCACGGCGTTCTGCATAGCTTCAGCCCAAGCTCGCCGGAGTGCCCACGCGAAGCACTTGCGGCCAATGTCGATGAATTTGATCTGCGGATAGAGGTACGTTTCTCGGAAGATGGCCCAAGCTCGGCGCATGATGGCTGCGCGGTCGAATTTGGGCATAGCTCCGCCGTTCACCGCGAAGGTGCTCTTTGTCATCTGGGTTGCTCGCTGGCTTGCTATCTGATACTAAAAGTATCTCATCGGATCGGGTAGGATGTCAATACTAAAAGTATCAATTCGTCAGATCAAAGCGGCCCGAGCGTTGCTCGGCTGGTCGCAGGATGATCTAGCCACTCAGTCAGGAGTGTCAGTCCCCACCGTCAAGAGATTGGAGGCTGCGGATGGTGAGGTTGGCGGGAGAGCGGAGACCGGTAACGCGCTTGTGGCCGCGCTTGAGAAGGCCGGTATAGAATTTATTCCAGAGAACGGCGGAGGGGCGGGGGTGAGGTTACGGAAGAGAAAGCGATAGCCAACCGCTGATTAACGTCACGACGCTCTGCCAGGGCATGGTTTCGGACCGCTGCTCGTGCAAAGCCGCTGAGCGTGCATTCAAGGAAGTAGGAACCTCATAAATGGGTTGGCTATCCCGAAAACTGGCTTTATGGGGCGCTAGTGCGCAGAAGCGCGAAATCACGGATTTTGTTCAGCGATTGGCCGCTCTCGATTCCGCAGAAGTGGGCATGATGGTTATCGCGGCTGCGGAATGGCGCAATCGGCTGGCCGAAACTGAGGGGTTGAGTTGCTGCAGCCAGGTGCCGTCCTAGCCCAGCACCCCGAACTGACCTTTAATTTCTCACGGACGGTTCAAAAACTGCAGGGCTCTGGCGATTTCGCGGCTGCGGCAGGGCTGATTGTCTGGGTGCATTCGCTGAGAGCCATGACCGATCCGCTTCTCAGAGAAGACGGAAGAGCTATGTGGCGGGAGTTGGCGCGCGGCTTTCCGCATGTGATGCGGACAACCGCAGAACTCGAGGCCGCAACCGGAAAAAGGGTCAAGATCGAAGGCTGGCAGACCTTTCCTGAGGGTTTAGGCGAACGGAGCTGATTGCTCGCCGCGTCGGCTGCTAGCTCTGGCAGGACAAAGGCAGCGCAACGTCCTCACGCCAGCATCGATTTCACTGACGACGCGGAGAATGTTGCGCCGTTCTCGTTGACGTGTCCAAGCCTGGCGAGCTCGGCCGCGATCTCGCGCAGGGAAAGATTGGCAGCCTGAAGGCGCTTCGCCTCTTGGACCATCTCGGGCTTGCGCTCGGCCCAGCTCTTTCTGCCCTCGACCTTGGCGCCTGTCCTGCGGCGTTTCCGCTCCCTAGCGCCTCGCAGCTTGGCCACCGTCATGGCTTTATCGAACTGGGCAACTGCCCCAAGGATCTGACGGATCAGCACCGCCGTAGGAGTATCGTCCACGAATTGATCGGGAGAGTCAGCCGCGATCAGTGCCACTCCCTCTGCGTTTAGACGCTTCCAGCCAGTTTCCTGGACGATCAAGTCCCGAGCGAAGCGATTGGCAGTTTCGACGATGATGGTCCGGACGCCATTGCCGGCGATCATTTCGAGGGCGGCCATGAAGCCTGGCCGAGTATCGATCGTGTCGCTTCCGGCAACGGCGGGGTCATCGAACCACGCCACGATCTTGTAGCCGGCGCGGTTGGCGTAGGCCTGGACTGCCTTCCGCTGGCGAACCACGCTGTCCTTGTCCGCCCCGACGTTCGCCGCTGAACTCGTTCTCGTGTAACCGATTGCAGGCCGCCGCTGGCGTTTCTCTTGACCTGACATGGGCTTAATCCCGAGTTGTACAGATATCTAAGGAAATCCGTACGACAGCCGGCCGTTCGGCACAAGAGAATTTAGGCGCAATGGATGGAGGGGCTGCAAATGAGAGGACGCTGCCAGTCGCTCGAGCAAGTTGGGGAAGCAGCGGGCCCCTCGCTGTCGATAATCAAACGCCTGGAGGCGAGGGAGAGGAGGACCTCGGAAAGCGTTCGAGAAAGCCGGTGGCAGACCTCAACTCATTACTACGGCTGACTTAAGCTTGCCTAAGCTGGTTAATTATATCTGTCAGGGCCGCGATGTGCCCCTCCAAGATGAGCTTGTTCGCCTCAGCGCTTCGTATTGTGTTTAAGAGTGAATCGATACGAGCCCTCATGGCAGAAATCTTTTCCTCTACCACGCGGTCGTCAAGCGACAATTCGCCACCGTCGCTTGTCACTTCGGGGTCGATAGGCGAGCGAGTTAAATTGACTTCGTCAATTTGGATATAGGTATATAAGTAGATGTTGGTTCGCAATGACCTCGGAGGATCTCCGCCAATATCCATACTGCCTTCCGAACGGTGAAGCTCAACTCGACCTCGCGGTATTTGGCTTAGACTAGCGCGATTTTCAGAGATGATTTTCTGTAATTGCTTGAGCGCCGCTCCGAACATTCCCGGTGCATCACTCAACCATTCAGTCATGCGTGCAATCGTCTGATCGAGGAACTGGGCTCTTTCGCGTCGATCTACGCGAACAACCTTGTATATCGCCAAGACAAATAGTGCGGCTCCGTTGGCTGCCTGATAGATGCTTGGCCCTCGCTCGAGCAACTCAAAGGCAGCTCTCTCGGATTCATCGCGCATTTCGCGGATGCCGTGAATGTTTACCGGACTAGCTGCCATGTAGACGTCAAACTGGCGCGTCAGCGCCCGCGATCGAATTACCGCTTCCTCATTGAAAAATCTCTCCAGTTGCTCGGGAATAAACACAAACAGATCCCGGAGCAGCGCGATAATTGTATCCATTCGGCGTAGGCCGCAGGGTCACCGCCTGAGCAGTTCAGGGTTCTCTTTGTAAACCTTGATGAGCTCGATCAGGTTTT
>NZ_JBANAZ010000127.1:0-10958 GCF_059803455.1 Bradyrhizobium sp. UFLA05-108
AGAGGTTGTATTTGCAGCAATGACGCATTCATGGCTGGCAGCCTTACTATTTGCCGAATGCAAGCTCTACGGTGCACACCGCACGGATGGAAGCGATTGGTGGGCACCCGCTTTCTATGGCTGTCCGTATCTGTATTGTTGGACC
Organism: Bradyrhizobium sp. UFLA05-108; assembly: GCF_059803455.1. Lineage (NCBI taxonomy): Bacteria > Pseudomonadati > Pseudomonadota > Alphaproteobacteria > Hyphomicrobiales > Nitrobacteraceae > Bradyrhizobium > Bradyrhizobium sp. UFLA05-108. The sequence continues at coordinate 146 of NZ_JBANAZ010000127.1, forward strand.
CGCGGCTGGGCGCAGCTTGAGGCTCAGCTGCGGTCTTATTTTAAAACGGAATAGTTAGATCAGCGCTTTTTCTACTGAGGCGGCCTTCGGGCGGCCTCCTTTGCGTCGCGCGCAAAAAAGTGACGGCTCGTCTATGCGATTCCGAATGTCGGCAGTTTGGCTTTTTTCTTTTCATTCCAAAAAAAGCCCTCGTCTCAGACGCCAGCTTGAGTAATTAGTGGCACCGGTGCTTTTTATGGATTTTGATTGCGCGCGTATGGCAGCAGGTGGGCTCGGTGCTTGGGAACATCGCTGTGGCCCCAGGAAAACTCCAAGTGACCTGCGACGTTGAGTGTGATCGTGAAAATTACGCAAAGTGTCGTACGAACGATGCGAGTTTTGATGGTCTTGTCGTCCGACTTCACCGGATCGCTCCTTAGTTGCGGAGCGACGCCACATGTTGGTGGCGTTCCAATGATTTTTCATTTGGTTGCCTCTCCTCGACGCGCGGTACCCCGCGTCAAAACATTAACTTTTTGGAAGAAAGGGCCCTGCCTTTCGGCCAGGGCAGGGAAAGACTGCTGAGCGCTATCTTTCCGGCCAAAACAAAGGCGGGTGCTGACAAAGCGCTGACGCACGAGCTTCCGGACGCTCTAGCCCAGCGCGTGTTCCTAACCTAATTCCGAAGGCTAACTTGTCAAGTTTCACTGTGTTAATGGGTCGCGCCACCTAACTAACGCGCACACCCCCCGAGAAGAAATCCTACACCCTCCGCCGTTCCGGGCTACCAAACGCCGCCGCGTAAAAAAACGGTCTCGGCCTTTGGGGTGAGCCGAGACCGTGGGAGGTATAACCACTCTGCCGGGGATCATGTCCGGCATGGCCGATCCTGCCGAGCCTCTGCCCCGGCGCGTTCACTTAAGTGAATGACGATCCGTGCGCGCGATTCAGGCGAATGAGGGCCGCATGATCCATCTTATCCTGAGTTGCATCTGCCCCGCCCACCAATCCAAGTGGTCCCGTGCCCGCGAGCAGGAACAAGCGCAATCGGTGGCGATTGTGCTCTGCAAAGGAGGAGCGCTGTGCCCATGCCCCACACGCCCCTGCCGCCCCAACTAACGGGCACAACAGTCGGGAATGAGCAGTTCAGGCGAGAGCTACGCGCGCTGGTCCACAGACACATCACGCCGTCAAGCAGCTTTATCGACTACTACTGCATGGCCGAGGATTTGGCGAAGAGGTGGAGCGTCTGGGACTAGAGATCAAGAAATTCTCGGACGAGGATGTTCTCACTTCAGCGCGAATGCTCCGGCATTGACGACCCACCTCACGCGCGCGACGCTCATCGCGCTAGGCGGCCATGCGGTCAGCGCCACACACTTCCTGACGGCACCGTCAGAAAGTTGACCCAGACTTCTAACGCGCGCACGGCTGCGAGAAATTCCTACACCCCTGTGCCGGGCGCTGCCTGGCCGTGGAGTCCCGACCCGCCGCGCCCGGCGACCGCGCGGTGTGCTGCAGCCGCGCTACTGATAACGCCTGCGCGGGCTGGTGGGTTTCTCGAAGACCGCCTCCGTTATAGGTGCCGGCCGCCGCATGGGGTGGACGAGACCAGGTGCGTAGGACTGCGGCAAATTCCGCGTGGGATGCGCGAAGTTGGGCAGCGCCAGAAGAAAAACCAGCGACAATCAATGCCGCCGAGGATGCGAGGGCGCGAAATCGCGCAGCATCAAATCCAGGTCCAGACTGCTTGCGAATGCGGCGTGTGCGTGCATGTATGTCGGCCGCCCCGGCTCGCGCGTCTGGCTGATTTTAAAAATTCCGCCCCGGGCCGACGTGATCGAGGGCGCGGCCCCGGGAACTAGCTGGGCACAAGCTCCCCGTCGTCTGCTGGGGCCGCGCTGCGGGCGGTGTGTCTCGCCCGCTGACCACGTAACGCGGGCCGCGCCGCTCTGGTTTCAGTCAGGTGCGCGGCATCATATTGCGGCCTTATACCGAAAACCCACCCGAAAATGCCGACTGATGCTCACGGATATCGTTCACGAATGTGCTCGGCGAAAGTCTGGCTTCGGGTATGATGCGGCGTCAAGTTTGGAGGCTGCAGTCATGGCGAGTTGGCGTTTATCTCCGGGTCAGCACCGATGGCCAGACCACCGAGAACCAGCGCCGCGAGCTGAGGCGGTTGCCTGCCCGCTCAGGCTGGGAGATCGTCGATATCTATGAGGATGCCGGCATCTCTGGTCGTAATGGTCGGGAGAAACGCCCTGGCTTTGAGGCTGCTCAAGGACGCCACATCGCGGCGTATCAACATGATCGCCGCCTGGTCCGTCGATCGGCTCGGCCGCAGTCTGCAGCACTTGGTCGGCTTCCTGAACGAATTACAGGCTCTCCACTGCAATCTATATCTGCATCAGCAGGCTATCGACACGACCACACCATCCGGTCGCCCACGTTCCAGAGGTGCGGCGTCTTCGCTGAGTTCGAGCGATCATGATCGTCGAGCGCGTCAATGCCGGGCTTACGAGGGCCAAGGCCGGCGGCATCAAGCTGGGCCGCGGCCACAAGAAGCCCGACAGCAAAGGCAAGGTCGAGCGGAGCGAGGACGAGAAGCGCTGGGGCATGAGCAGGCCCGAGCTGGAAAAGCGCATCCTGCGCCTCCACAAGGACGGCACGGGCATCCTGAAGATCGGTCGGGAGCTCGGCGTCGGCACGTCAGTCGTGCAGCGGGTGGTGAAGGAGCAGCCGCGCCCTTTCGAGGCAAGCGCCGCCTGAAGCGCGCCAAGTAGAGAGCACGCGACATCGAACCCCGCCCTCTGACGCGCGCGGCTTTGCTTTGATACATTGCGCGTCGGCCATCGAGCGCGAGAAATAGCCATGAAATCAGTCGGGAAACGATCCATCATCGTCGGCGGCCACAAGACCAGCGTCAGCCTGGAAGAGGCCTTCTGGAATGGCATGAAGGAGATCTCCAGCCGGCGCAGCATGACGCTGTCGGATCCGGTGGGTGAGATCGACCGTAACCGCCAGCACAATAACCTGTCGTCCGCGATACGCCTGTTCGTTCTCGACTACTTCAAGAACCGCGCCGAGCACAGCTAGTTCAATCATCGAAAAAGCGGTGGTGGTGCCGTTCGGCTTTACGAATGTGGCTGCGGCGAGCGGATTTGGGACGACTAACCGCCCAGCATCATGATAGCGGCGGTGAGACCCCGCCAGCGACAGCCAAGCCGATGAAAATGCGCTCGAAAAGATCCATCCGCGCGATCTCCACGGTTGGTCGCGATTTGCTGGGCGAGTATGATCATTTCCCAAATCGCCCCGGATGAGCTTTTTTGACTGGCTCCATTCGCTACAACATCTCGCCTGGCCGCCAAGATCGAGCATGTCGACCGGAGCCGCGGTGCTGATCGCGGTCCAGACGCAGGTGATCGCCCGCGAGGAGCGCTATCTCGAGGCGAAGTTCGGCGACGACTACCGCCGCTACAAGGCCGAGGTTCGCCGCTGGCTCTGACTATTCCGCAGCTGCCGCCTGCGGGGCCTTCTGATCGACAGGCGGGCAGGTGTCGTTGTTCGCAACTACAGGAGCATTCGCAATGCAGTTGACCGTCAACAGTAAGCGCTACGATCTGGACGTCGAACCGGAAATGCCGCTCCTTTGGGTGCTTCGAGACGAGCTGGGTATCTCGGGACCGAAGTATGGTTGCGGTGCGGGCCTTTGCGGTGCGTGCACCGTTCATATCGACGGTGCCGCGGTTCGCTCCTGCTCGATCAACGCTGGCGAGGTCCGCGGCAACATCATGACAATCGAGGGCCTGGGGACTCCGGCAAACCTGCATGTGGTTCAGCAGGCCTGGATCGAGCACCAGGTCGCGCAGTGCGGTTATTGTCAGTCCGGTCAAATGATGACTGCAGCGGCCCTGCTGTCCAAAACCCCCGATCCCTCGGACTCCGAAATCGCCGAAGCCATGGACGGAAATCTTTGTCGATGCGGGACTTACACGCGCATCCACAGCGCCGTCAAAACTGCCGCCCAGATGATGAAGGGAAATAACGTGGCTCGGCTCAAGACGATTGCAAGACGCACGTTCCTGATCGGCTCCGCTGCGATCGCCGGTGGCGTCGCCTTCGGCTATTACCGATTGCGCCAGGATCCTCCGAATCCGCTGCTCAAGGGTCTCAAGGCTGGGGAAGCCGCGATCACGCCCTACGTCCGCGTCGACGCAAAGGGCGTTACGCTCATCACTCCGCGCGCCGACAAGGGCCAAGGCGCGTATTCCATCCAGGCTCATCTGATTGCCGAAGAGCTTGACGTGGATCCGCACAAGGTTCGCATCGATCCTGGTCCACCAAGTCCGGCCTACTTCAACAGCCGGGTGATGGACGACAGCCTGCCGTTCTCTACGATCGACGATGGCATGATGGCGCGTGGGGCGCGGGGAGGGGCGAAGTGTTGAGCCGCGTTCTCGGTATGCAGATCACGGGGGGCTCGTCCACTGTACCCGACGGCTATCAAAAACTCCGCATGGCGGGCGCGGTCGCGCGCGAGACGTTGAAGGAGGCGGCGGCCAGAAGGTCGGGGGTGTCACGATCGCAATTGAAGACCAAGGACGGTCAGGTCATCTTGCCCGATGGCAAATCCCTCACATACGCGGAACTGGCCGCTGAGGCAGCGCAGCTTGCACCGGTGACCGATGTCACGCTCAGGCCGGAACAGGAGTGGCGCTACATCGGCAAGAAGATGCGCCGGATCGATATCGTCGCCAAGTCTACCGGTACGCAACAATACGGGATTGATATTCGTCCGGACCGGGTCGTGTACGCGACCGTCCGCGCCAACCCCGGTATGGGAGGCACGATCAAACGATACGATGCGCCAGCGCGGAGAAGATGAGAGGCGTCAAAAAAATCGTCCCCATCAAAGACGGCGTGGGCGTGATCGCTAACACCTGGAGAGCCTTTCAAGCTGCAGCCGCTATCAAGATCGAATGGAACGATCCTCCTTATCCGGCCGACTCGGCTGGAATGTGGAAGGTGCTGGAGAATTCATTCTCCAAAGACCAGCAGAACAGCCGGCTTCGCAATGACGGAGACGTCGACAAGGCGTTGGCCGGCTCGTCTAAGCCGATTGAGGCGGAGTATCGGACTCCATATCTGACCCACGCGCCGCTCGAGCCCATGAATGCGGTTGTGCTCTATACGAAGGAACGGCTCGACATCTGGACGGGAACGCAGATCCCGGTCTTCCTCCGTGGGCATGCGGCAAAGCTGACGAAACTGCCGGAAGAGAAGATCTACGTGCACGCTCAGCCGATCGGCGGCAGCTTCGGGGCACGACTCGACGACACCTATGCGTTGCAGGCGATCGAACTCGCGATGGCCATCGAAGATGTTCCAATCAAGATGACCTGGAGCCGTGAAGAGAACATGGCGCACGACTATCCGCGTCCGATCCAGCTCTCGCGCGCCAAGGGAACGGTTCGCGATGGCATGGTCGAGAGCATGAGCATCGATGTGGCCGGACAATCGATGGGAGCGTCCTGGTTCAACCGACTGCAGGCGCCCGTGCCTCCCGGCCCCGATGTATGGTCTCAACGATGCTAGAGTAGAATTGCGCTGATCCTCTTGGGATCCGACGTGAACGGACGGTGCGCTTACGGACTGCCGCCCGTTGATTTGGAGATTGAAATACTGAAATTGGAATACTTGAGCCCTTGTGTCCCGCCCTCGGACACATTCCAAAGTACGTTGGGCATGGTTGCTTTGACACACTACCCTCCGTCCAATGAATTGGAGGCGGGTCTCTTTCTAGTCACAACTGTTGTCGTGCGGGTTCGCTGAGGGCCGGTAACGACGTTTCGACACGGAAAAATGTTAATGCGGTGTGAGCGGCTTCACATCTGGTCAGGCCGTGTGGCCGCAGTGTGACCGCATGTTCTGTTTTCAATTTAGCCTTTCGAGGGGTTAGATTGCCATGAGGCCGAACACGCCGTCCAAATATGCCCTGGCGCATTGTTCGATAGGATGGCGCCGTAGCACTCTCATTATTGCGACGCTCTTCACGGCGTGGATGGCTTTGTTCGCAAGCGAAGCTCGCGCGCAATGCACGGCGCGAGACGTCCTGTCGAACCGACTGAGGTCCGAGAAGACTCCATTAACGAGCACGCCAAGAAGTCCCATCAGATCTGCCGCCGAAGCTTCGATGTGGAAGACAATCAAAGTCGGTACCTTTGCAGATCCCTTGGCCCTCACTAACGCGTTGCATGCAGCCGGTTGTGGGATCGGAGACGCGGCCGAGGCGCACGGCCATGCCAAGAACAGGCTCATACACCGCAGCATGTGAAGCGTCGCCACGTGCCTTTGCGGTCTCGAAATGATAGATTCATTCTGAATAGCAATTGTTGTTCGAACGTGAGGTCCTTGGCTCCAGTCTCCCCAAGAATGTGATCGGTCAGGCCTGCGAGCCAGACATGGTCAAGTTTAAAGGGGCTCGGGGCGACACGATATCAGCCGGGCCGAAAGTCCAAAGGATGGGAGGACAAGCGATGAGGACAAAATACACGCGACGAACAATTCTTCGGAGCGCTGCGTCCGGCGGCGTTACCTTGGCGTTGGGCACCTCCGCTTCTCTCGCTCAGCCCGAGCCGCAGAGGCCAAACATCGTATTCATCGTCGCCGACGACATGGGTTACGCGGATATTTCATGCAACGGTCGACGCGACTTCATGACGCCGAACATCGATCGCATTGCCATGCAGGGTGCGCGTTTTTCCCAAGCGTACGCCAACTCGCCGGTTTGCACGGCATCGCGCGTTGCTATCATAACAGGCCGGTACCAAGCCAGATTGCCGGTTGGAATGGAAGAGCCGATTACGCGAGTCACAAAACCAGGCATTGGCGTGCCGCCAGAGCATCCGACTTTGCCGTCGCTTCTGAAGAAGGTCGGTTACGGCACGACGCTGGTCGGCAAGTGGCACCTCGGCAACCTGCCTGAATTTAGTCCTTTGAGGAGCGGCTATGACCATTTTTACGGCTATAGAAGCGGCGCGGTTGACTATTTCCTCCACGTCGACACGGAGGGCAAGCCGGATCTTTGGGACGAAGACCAACCAGTATCTCAAACCGGCTATATGACTACCCTTCTTGGCGATCGGGCGGTGAAGATCATTGAAGATTATGCACGTGCGGACCAGCGGTTTCTCCTTAGTCTTCATTTCAGCGCCCCCCACTGGCCTTGGGAAGGTCCGGAGGACCAAGCCGAGGCCGAGCGTCTTGGAGGACGCAATCTGTTCCACCTTGACGGCGGTTCGAGCGAGACGTATCGGCGGATGATACTTGCACTCGACGATCAGGTTGGACGCGTCTTGAAGGCGCTAGACGACCACGACCTGGCCAGCAACACGATCGTGATTTTTACCAGCGACAATGGCGGCGAACGCTTTTCCGACACTTGGCCCTTCAGTGGGCGTAAGACGGAGCTTTTGGAGGGTGGTCTGCGCATTCCTGCCCTCGTCTCCTGGCCCGCGCGCATCCCCGCGGGCCTCGTTAGCCAGCAGGTGACCGCGAATATGGACTGGCTTCCAACGCTGCTTGCCGCAGCCGGCGCGGCACAAGATCCGGCCTATCCATCGGACGGGATGAATCTGCTGCCACAGCTTTCGGAGGGCGCGCCTCCGGTGGAGCGGCGGTTGTTTTGGCGCTACAAGGCGCTCTGGCAGCGTGCCGCGCGCATCGGGGACTGGAAATATCTAAAGATTCTCGACAATACATTTCTGTTCAACGTTGCCGACGATCCGATGGAGCGCGCTAATCTGAAAGAGCGGCGCAAGGATATCTACGATCGTCTCGTCGCCGAATGGAACAAGTGGAATGCGACCATGCTGCCAGAAACCGCCACGAGTTTCACCTATAACAATACGGGCAAACAATGGGTCGATCGACCGGGCGCAAAACCAGTGACACTCGACCCGGATCCAGCGCTCGATTGAGCCCGCACCTTCGAATGAAGGCCGGCCTTCCAATCGCTCTAGCCGCTGATCGATTTTCACCGCGCAACAAGCCGAAGGTGATCGGTTGGCGGCCCTGTTCAGCCGCCTTAAGGTCGGCGAATCCAAAAACTGCTGCTGCGCTTGATGCCCTTGGGCCCGCCGCACGGCGGGACCTTGGAGCGAATCCAGGGCCTGTGCATTTGAGAAAGACGCAGCGAGTGTCCTGTTGTTCGAAAACGGCAGTGCAGATGGGCGAGCACCAATGACCGATCTGCTGCCCATAGCCGGACATGGTACGTTCAACCGTTGTTCGGCTCTGGGCCATCAGAAGGCCTCAGTCGATAATTTCGGCTCCCACAAGGAGAGACGGTGGGATCGTGATGCCAAGCGCTTTGGCCGTCCTCATATTGATGGTTAAGTCGAAATGCGTGGGACCTTGGAAGGGTAACTCGCCCGCGCGCGCGCCATTGAACAAGCGCTCTACATAGCTCGCTGCCTGCTGGCTAAGTTCTCTAAGACTTGGACCATAGCCAATCAGCAGACCTTGCTGTGCGCTCTCGCGAAAGCCTCCAATGGTCGGTAATCCGGCTCTCGCCGAAAGCGCGGCGAGTGCTTCGCTGTCGCGAAATAGCTCCGGGGTAGGCACGATCACGAGGGCTTCCACGCCATGCGCGCGCATCGTATCAAACGAGGCTGCGTACTCATTCGGGCTTTCGACCCAGATTTCGACCAACTCAAGTCCGATCTCGGCAGCGGCCTTGTGCAAGAGCGGTAACCCCCCTTCCACGAGCTTGCGATGGTTTGACATCACTGCAATGCGATGCACCGACGGCAGGGCCTCATGAAGCTGGGACAGACGCTTGATCTCGAGTTCCGAGGCGATAAGGCAAACACCCGTGATATTGCCGCCGGGGTGCGCCCAGCTCTCGGCCACGCCGGCGCCGACTGGGTCTTGACCCATTGGTGCGGCGACAATCGGAATTGTGCTCGTCGCTTCGCGAGCGGCATGGAGCGCCCAATCGGACGTGGCGACGATGACATCGGGCTTATCGCCAACCAGCGCCTGCGCGAGTGCCGGCATTTGCTCCTCCGTACCCAGACGAACATCAAGGACTAAGTTACGACCTTCGACGAAGCCGTGGGTCGCCAAGTAGGGCAGTATGATAGAACCGACAGCGCCACCGCCAGCGGACCCCGGGTGCGTGAGCACACCCAAGTGCCAAACCCGTTCTGTGGCTTCCGAATATCCCGGCGAAAGCAAGGCCAGCACCGCGCAAATGAGCACTGCCCGCCTCATGCGAAATCTCCCCTGTGGCTCTGCCGCAATGAACTCGCGTCGTCTCATGTCCCCCGCCCCTGCGCCAAGCCTAGCAATAACCGATCGCTAGTTTCAAACTAGCACATTGGAAACCGGCTGGATAACGAGGGACAGGGTCGGTTTTCGGAAGCGCTGGCCCCTCGCCGACGACGACCGCTCAGAGTCAAAATGCGAAGAATTCAGTGTGAGCAAATCTGGTCCGCTATATCCCAACCAGACCTCGACGAGGCGCGCGGTCATTCGGGTAATGGGGGACTCATGCATCGCAGCAAAAGGGACGCTATTCGATCACCCCGTCGGCACGGGCCAGCAGCGTCGCGGGAAGTCCGATGCCAAGCTCCTTCGCGGTCTTGAGGTTGATGAAACAATTCAAACTTTGTCGGCTGCTCGACCGGCAGGTCGGCTGGCGTGACACCCTTGAGGATTTTATCCACGTACTCGCCGCTTAACCGGAAGAAGTCGGTGATGTCGGCTCCATAGGACATCAGGCCACCCAATTGCACAAACTCCTTGCCCATTGCGATTAGCGGCAGCCGGAGCTTTGCGGCGAAGTCGACAATGCGTTTTCGCTCGGCGAAAAGCATCGGGCTGGGAAATACCATAAGGGCATCAGCTCTCTCATCGGCGATCGCGGAGAACGCCTTATCCAATTCGTCAGGATCCCGCGCACCAACAAAACGAACCTGCAAGTCTAAGGTCTGAGCTGCCCCTTCGGCCTCACTCATCATATCGTTCATCGTGCGCGTGCCATATGCACCGGGATGCCAGAGGGCCGCTACTATGATAACTGTGGCAAGCGCTTCCTTGAGCAGAGCCAAACGCTTAGGGACGAGCTGTGCAACAAGCCCATCACCAACGGGATCCATCACGGGAAAAACAATCGGGATTGTTGTGGTCGCTTGCTGTACGGCACGACCAGCTACCGAGTTTGAAGCCATGATGACGTCGAGATTGAGACTAACAAGTTCGTTGGCCAACGCCGGAAACCGCTCGATCTTCGAGTTCGCCGCTCTGACCTCCACAATTACGTTCTGACCCTCGATGTAGCCGTGTTCGCGTAAGCCTTGGTAAAAAGCGTTGAGAATTGTGCGCGTCTCGGGAGATTCAAGCGACGGCGTGACCAGGAAACCTATCCGCGCGACCTTCCTTGGCTGCTGTGCTTTCGCCGCAATCGAGCATGTCGCAGCGCCCGCAAATGCCGCGATGAAATCACGTCGGCGCATATCCCCGTCCTAGCTTAGACAATAGCGTGCGAAAATTTAGCATATTGGAACCAGTCAGTAGGTGTTTTAGCGAAGCCGCAAGGCGTTATGCGTACACAGTCTAGCACTACTTTGGCAGATTGTCGGTTTTGCCGTGCTTTATAGGATTCCCGAATCAATTTTTCAATGATTCATGGGTGGTCGGCTCTTGGAGGGCTGACCATGGCGGGATGGGAAGACGAACTTGAACGCTGGCTGATGCCGTTCTTGGACCGGCTGGGTCATAAGACTCGGCAGCGGATGTGTCCTCTGTATGTTGCGGGACTGAT
>NZ_JBANAZ010000128.1:0-10575 GCF_059803455.1 Bradyrhizobium sp. UFLA05-108
CGTTGACGTCCTTCCATCCGACACCTCCTGGCTCTTCGAGCCTACTACAGGTGTCCATCAATTCGGAGGAGGTTCAAGCGCAAGCGCTTACGCCGCGTGGGGGCGCGGAGGTTGATGCTCGCTTTCTCTGGCCGCTAGGACCCTTGGCACTGTCGGCGCTGGCCCCGTCGGGCACCGGCACACTCGGCCCTGCTCCCGTGGCGCTCGTGGTGCGAGAGACCATCTCGATCAACCCGGTTTTGTAGACCCGCGCAGGGAAATTCACGAGTCGGTGAGAAGTGAGCGATCCCCGTTTCGAACGAAGCTGCCTTGGCAAAACTCCGGCGCGACCTTCCAATCACGTACCGAGTTCGAAAGGATTGACGAACACACCTTCAGGACGCCGCGCCAGCAGACGCTCCAAGTTCGCCTTTCGCATCGACAACGGGAGCAAGCTATGACCGAGCCGATCGCCTAGGCTAAGCGTTGTCGAATAAGTCGCAGGTCCAGCGTATCAATGAAGAGGGCAAACGGGTCGGCTGGCAGCTTGCTAATCTTCCCAAATCAATTCGCCGCACTCGCACCTAAACAGGCGTGTCTCCCGCTGGCTCTTGGGATCGGGAAGCCTGAGCATAAGCCTGAACCTTCCCTCCGCAAAGACATGAGGGAGCACGCGGGGGGAGCTGTTCTATACCCATGAGCATGCACCTAGCTGACCGAGGTCTACACTAGGCGATCAAGAGCGTTCCTAAAATTGCCTATGCTAGCCATCCGTCTGCTCTGGAACAAACGGCTCATAGGTCTTTCGCCCCACGAATGTGTCGGGCGGGGGCTGCTTTAGCAGCTCTCGCGCCTGTTCAATGACGCGACGCAGCGCCTCGATCTGATCATACATGATGCTTGTTGAAGATAGAATTGGCCGACGGTCGGTCATGCCGGCACTCCCTCCGCTTTGCAGGCGGGAGCGCTATCGGTCTCTCAGCCACCGACGCCTACGGACAGAGACAGAGCCTTGGCCGGTGATGGATGATAATACCGCTTTCCGACATAGGTTCCTATGAGATAGGCTTCATGAGGTGAAATGCGACGGCTATCGCCTGCGCTTGGAGCGCGATGGCAACCGCGTTCGCCTTATCACGCGCGGCGGCTACAATTGGACCAGCCACTATCCTTGGATCGTCGAGGCCGCGCTTAAGGTGCGCCAGAAGCAGTTCGTGCTCGATGGTGAAGCGGTCGCTCGGCGTCGATGGCATCTCAGATTTTAACGCGCTTCACTCGCGCAAGCACGGATCATGAAGTGCAGTTCTGCGCCTTCGGGAGCGCCGATTGGCGCGCCGTCCTGAGGGCGTGTTCGTCAATCCATTCGAGTGTGGCGACCTTGCGCCTGATCTACGCCGTGCCGCGTGCAACATGGGCACTTGAGGGACTGGTGTCAAAACGCCGCGACCGGCCGTATCACGGCGGCCGGCAGAAGCATTGGATCAAGGTCAAGAACCAGCGGCATCCGGCGATGGAGCGGGAGCTGTAAAGCCCAAAAAGCGACTATCAGGACCCCGATTGAGTGGTGTCTGCCGTCGATGCTTCGTCGCGAAGTGTAGATTGCAGCCTTTCCGCCACTAGCGCTTGGAGTTGCCATAGCGCTTTGTCGTGAATGGCTAATTCCTCTAGTCGGGACACAGTCTCCCTTAGGTACTCAGCGCAGGAGCCCCAGTGTCCCGCAGCTGATGCCAGAATATCGGCGGCATCATTTAACGGCAACTTCCCAGCGTAATGCGGGCTATGACGGTTGACCACCATTCCCAGAGCACGGATCAGACCTTCATCTGTTTCAACCACCATCCAACGAGGCACGTTCACCGCTGGTTTGACCATCATTTCGCGACGAAACAGGGCATTTAGGCTCGCCGAGACTTGCGCCGGAGGGAGCTTAAAGACCATACCTTTGCACCTGCCGCCGCGATCAAGTGCGAGCATCAATCCCGGCTGATCTCGGGTGCCCCGAAAGCGGGCCACGCGATAGCAAAACGCCCTATGCCATCCCCGAACCGTGGCTATCCGGCGTTCGGTAAATTCACATGCCGGCTTCCAGAGAAGTGAGCCATAACCAAAGAGCCAAACATCACCGGCTGGAGCGTGTGCGAGAACGTTGCCTATGACCACGTCGTAATCTTCACCAGTCATGTAGACCGCGCCGGGACTAGGGCCTGCATCCTCGACCAAGCGCGTGGTGCGAACGACGAGATCAGCCGTGAGCGCCATCTCTCGAAGCGTCGTAGCCATTAGAGCCATCCCTGTGAGGCGACTAAAATTACCGTATTTTGCCTCAGCAGCGAAAGTCCGCACGCGAGTTGAAATAGGACAGGACCGGTGCCGTTCGCGTCGAGATAGAGTTCCAGAAAGAAGGCCCCGACGCTTGCAGGTCGGGGCCTTTCCAAGATCGTCAGGCCGGTTACATCCGCCGTGCCTTTGATCTTTGATGTCGTCGATTACGGCACCTGATCTGGTGCAGAAGGTGGCACGGCTGCCGCATTGGTGTGATCGCATTGGGCGCGAAATCGCGCGGCTGCCACCTCGCGCTTGCGCCAGTCTTCACGGCGCCGATGTTCGATCGCCAGCGCCTTGCGCGTCTCCGCTTCTAGGATGATCTTGTCGATCTCGGCTCCATCGAGCGTTCGCTTGATCCGCAGTACCGTGCTCAACACCATCACGAGATCGGAATGCGGCATCAGGAGATCGCGCGCCGCAACCTCGCAATGCTCGATGAAACTTTCGATTGCCTCCTCGGACTTGCAGAACAGCAAAGCCAGCTCACGAGCCTGCCGGAGATCATCAACGGGCAAGATAGGCTCACCATCGAGCAACATGCGTTCGGCAGCGCGGCCGGCCATCAACTCGATCACCTGAGTGTAACAATTCCCGTAGATGTCGGAGACGGTACTGTGATCCTCACCTGGCTGCGGCATCAACGGAGCAAGTGCATGGCGAACGTGAAAAGCATCGCCCCGGCCTTCGGCATACGCCTCCATGTGTCGGTCGCTCCAAACCCGGCCGCCGTAGCCGGGGCAGGGATTGACCGTCGCTCCGGCCCAGAGAATGCCCAAGCAACCGCGCGGCCACGATATGGCCGCTCTCATGGATCGCGATCCGCACGTCCTCGTCAAAAGAACGGCCGAGAGCAGCGAGCAGTACGTCGTACTCGTCCCGCTCTTTGTCATCGATGTTGGTCATTCTAACCTCCTACGGCCGCGCCATCGAAGGACAGCGCGGTCGCATTTCCGGATGACCGCTGTCGCAGGAAAGAAACGACAGCCAACCCACGTCACACCACTGATTTCTTGCGCGCTCTCGCGCGTTTGAAGCGCTCCTCACGAGCCTTGCGCACCTTTTGTGCAAACTCATACTCATGCTGCCGGACGAGCATACGGCGGCGAATACGATCAATTTCGCTGGAGCGGCCAACGCACGGCATCGCATCGAACATCGCCTCAGCGACAGCGCGAGGCACGCCACCACCGTGATCGACGACGTAGCCATCAAGCCGATGGGCGATCCGATGGGACACAAACTCGGGGGGAAGCAATTTCTTGCCCATGACTAGAACCGAGCCACCGTAATCTCGGCCGTGCGCGCTTCAGTGCTCCGGTCAATCACGGTGAAATTCGCTTCACGGAGCACCGCATCGGGCTAGGTGTGCGGCGCGTCCTTCTCCTCGACGGCGTCGAGATCGACGCCACAGTGGCAGACATTCACTATGCGCTTGCAGCGAATAAATCCCATCGACCCGGGAGGCCCTTGAGTTCGTGCGACCCGCGCTCGGAGAACTTCAGACCTGCCCCGGCAACCAGGTCAGTGATAACTCTTGAAACGAGAACCTCGTTGGCCCGAGACTGCGCCATGACGCGAGCTGCGGCGTGCACGGCTATTCCTCCAATATCCCGACCTCTAATTTCGATTTCGCCAGTATGGAGACCCGCACGTAACGGCAAGCCCATTTGCTTCGAGGCCGATTCCAATGACAAAGCGCAGCGAACCGCGCGGCCCGGTCCATCAAACGTTGCCACAATTCCATCGCCCGTCGTCTTAACGAAAGTTCCGCGATATTTTTCGATGGTTTGAACTGCCAATTGATCGTGACTGTCCAGCAATCTCCGCCATGCCCGATCGCCTATCGCAGCAGCGCTGCGCGTCGAATCGACAATATCAGTGAACAAGATAGTCGCCAGAACGCGATCAAGATCAGTCGATGAACTCTCGCGATGTTCTGTCACAAACTCCTCGATGTCTTCGAGCAACGTCCCCAAGTCGCCAGAAAAGTAGAAATGATCCTGACCGGAGTATTCAATGAATTTGGCATTCGGTATTTGCGCCGCCAAGTTGCGACCATGCTCGATGGGGGTTAAAACATCGCCTTTGCGATGAAGCACAAGTGTCGGAGCCTGTACGTTCGGAAGTATCGCCCTGACATTGATTTGGGCGTTCAAGAGCGAGATTGCCTTGATCGCTCCGGGGCTGGCTGCCAACCGCTGGTATTTGCCAAACTGATCTATAGCGCTCTGATTCGTTGCTTGGCTCGGTGAGAGTGCTTTCAACATTTCGCCGGTGCCCCAAAACTTCAGGCGCTCCGCAATTCTTCGCTCCATATCATTCGACAACATTGCTGCCACCGCGTACCCCCCAAAGAGGATCAGGCGGGATACCCGTTCCGGGTAGGTTGCCGCGAACAACACGCTCATCGGGCACCCCTCGGAATGTCCAAAGAGAGTTGCTTGTTTAGAGCCGATGGTATCCATGATGGCGCGGACGTCGTCGATGCGCTGCTCAAGCGAAGGCGCGTCGGATATTCGATCCGATAGCCCCTGACCTCTTTTGTCGAAAGTGACGACACGAGCGAATGTCGAAAGACGACGATGAAATGCAGTATAACCTGGCATCTCATGCATGAACTCAACATGCGAAGCGAGGCCGGGAACCACGATGATATCCACGGGGCCCGCGCCCATCGTCTGATAAGCGATACTGACGTCGCCGCGGAGAGCGTAACGCGTCTCAGGCAGCAAGAAATCAGCCATTTGGGCCCCCTATATGGGCCAACTATTGTGTCCTTGGCGTCACCGACTATAGGACATCGACCAACATTATGCGAGGTCCGTTCCGGGTCTTGGTTGCGTGAAAACACCTTAAAGCAGCCTGAGCCGGTCGGGTGAGTTGCTGGCAAGTTGGCATATTTTCTGACGTCGATCGCAGAATCCGTGCCTCAAGCGTTTTGCGGTGGTTCTGAAGGATCCCGAAGCGGAGGGACACGCGCAAGATGGTGCAACATCACATTTGCATCGCTGCGATGAGCGGCTTGATACCGATGAGGTTCATCACGCGCGTGAGATTGTAGGCGAGCACGTGCAGCGCCATCTCGGTGGCGACCTTCGGCAGACGCCTCATCAGGAAGTGCGTCGCGCCCATGCGCATCTTCAGTGTGCCGAACGGATGCTCGACCGTCTCTCGACGGCGACGCATCGCCTGAGGATCGGCGTCAAGCCGCCTCTGGGCATCCTCCATGACGTGCTCATGCTCCCAACGGGAGATGACGCGGTCCTTGGCCGTGGTGCAGCGCGCCTTCAGTGGGCAGCTTCCACAAGCTTTCGTGGCGTAGCGCCGAATGGTGCGTTCGCCATCCACTGTTGTGAGCCAATATGCCAGCAACTGGCCAGCCGGGCAGCGATACACATCTTGCTTGGCCAGGTATGCGAAGTCGTGCTTGCCGAACTTGCCCTTCGCCTCCATGCCCGTCGTATTCGGCTTCGGCAGTATCACAGCGATATCGGCATCGGCGCAGGCTTTGATCTCCTCGCCTGTGTAGTAGCCACGATCGGCTACCGCCTCGAGCTTGTCGACGCGCCGACCTCGAAAAGCTCACAGGTGTTGCAGCGCGCCGCATCCACGGCGACAAGGGCTACCAGGTTCGCCGTGTCACCAAAGCGATCCGCCGCGAGATGCGGCGTCGCGCCGCCGTCGAGCCTGTGATCGGCCATCTCAAGGACGACCACCGGATGCGCCGTAACCATCTCAAGGGCCGCGACGGCGACCGCATCAACGCCGTGCTCGCCGCCGCCGGCTACAACTTCAGCCTGCTCCGCCGCTGGCTCGCGGAACTTTTATGCGGCCTGTTATGGATACTCTGTCGCCGCCTATCGCAACCACACCTTGCGTAAAAACGGTGCTCAGAAACGTTCTTCATAAACGACCAACTGGAATAAACCTGTGATCCCAGCCATGGGATACCGATGATGGCCATCCTTCGGCTCAGTCAGAATGGAAATAGCTTGTCACGGATATAGCGCGAAGTGGGAGTCAGCCGGAGACCACGGGGCTTGCGCCAGGCAGCCTTGTCGATCTCTTTCTTGTCCCCGATCTTTAGGCGACCGGAAACCGACTTAGCCACGAAGATCGCGTCGCTCATCTTTCGGCCAGATCGGCGGTTCTTCGCGTTCACTTCCTTCCAGAGCTTCACAGACCCAAGCTTGAGGTTAGGCAGCTCTTCGCTGATCTCTCGGCGAAGGCACTTCCTCTCGTTCTCACCTACGCGCTTGCGCCCGCCTGGAAACATCCAGCGCCCATCGCTCCGACGTCTCACGAGGAGCACCAGCCCCTTTTTTGCCGCGACAAGCTTTGACGACTTCGCCATTCTCCGACCCGACTCGGTAGGTTGCAACGTCAGTATACCTCGTGACGTCCGCAGCTGTTCCCGTAATTTCCCGGATAAGATCCAGGATGGAACTCCGAGGAATGCCAAAGAGTTCCAACGGGGGTTCCAAAGTTCCGGTCTGCGAGGCAGGCGGACGGGAAATGACGCTGTTGGGCGTACTGCCGGCGATCAACAACAGGCCATTCATTCGCGTGTACAGGTGCTTACCCTGTGGCAAGGTCACGAACGACGAAGGGGAATAGAGCGACCTAGAACGGCTGGCAGCTGCTTGACCGATAAGGATATGCAGCCAAGTGGCGGATCAGAGCCGACCGGATGAGAGCCTAAGTGACCCGGACGTGTGTAACGGCGCTGATGCGAGCGAAACGCCTTCGGGCTTCTCAGGTGTGATTTTCTTGCCAGGAGAGCCATACGGCGGTCGCGCGAAGGGTCTCGTTTCCTGAAGCAGTTTCAGGGAGGCGCGAATGACGTGGAGCGAGATGGCGATGCGCTCACCGTCCATTTCCCGGGTTCCTAATTCGGGCATGGCCGTATTCCCAGTTGAGAATAAGGGATTCTGCCAAAAGCGTCGAAATACCTCAAGCCAGATCCTGTGCCGGGCCCGAATCGCGCTACGGCTAGTTCATGAAGCTCACCGTCGAACGTCCCTTTGCCAATCCCGAAGCCGCGGCGCGCAAGCTCGTCGATCTCGCCACCGGCATCGAAGCCGTCCATGACGGCCGCATCCACATCGAGAAGATCAACGCGCCGTTCCTCTACTCGCTGAAGGCGAGCGGCTCCGAGTTCGGCGCCGGGATCAAGCACGCAGTCGAGCGCGGCTGGCTCGAGCTGCACGAGAGCGGACCTATGTGCGGCTGATTACGCGAGCGGCCACCAACTGAGGCGCCCTAATTCTTGCTTGTCTTCACGGGCGTCCTTGTTTCGTCGGTAGGGTTACAGCGGGGGCACGTGAAGGTATGCGACACGGCTTGCTCGGCCTTAATAAGGCTCGAATGTGACCACGCCATTTCGATATCGCACTTGGTGCAAATCGGAGAGCTAACCTGCTTGATTGCCTGTCTGAGTATCTTCATCGCCTGAACGCCCAGTTCCTGGCCGAACAGTAAGCAGGACTGAGGTAAAACGCTAATGTTCCTTAGTAACACTTCTGGCGCGCGCGTGATCGGCCAGCATGGCACTTGCCCTATTGCCGAGTGGTCGTAAGCTTTCGGCGGTTCGGGATGGCCCAGCCCGTAGGGACGTCAAACAGCATCGCCCCTGATTTAGCGATCTGCTCATGGGAGCATCGGCCTTCAGTCGTCCCAGACCAGCTCACCGCATGAGCATTTGTAGAGACGGACTTCATGGCCGTCCTTATTGGGCAGCTTTAGCGCGGCCCTCAGCGGCTCCTTGAACTTAGGGCATTTGAGAATGCTCTTCTGTTCGTGGATGCTAAGGCCGTGTAATCGTTCCGACAATAACTTAGGACAGTCGAACTTAGCGTGGCCGCAAAGAGGCCCCGGCCGGTGGGATTCTGGAGGTATGGAGGCCGGGGCCGCTGGAGGTCCTTGGCGGTATTTGGGATTCGCCAAGATTTCGAGGCTAAGAAAATTCGGCGATCGGTTCTGTTCGCTTTTGAACATTAGGTTCTCAAATAAGAGCGGCCCCAGCTCGGTATATACTGAGGCCGCCATGCTGCTGTTTCCAGATGCGCTCCGACCTGGGGGGACCTCATCGGAGCAGAGGCAGAACGGCAAAAGCCCAAGCGCGTTCCAAGATTCGTAAAATTATCGGCAAATGCCTATTTTCAGCACATGCGTATGACGTACGAGCTCTGCCTGGCGACTGCCGGCAAGCAGGTCCCCGACGGGCCGGACTGGATCCACGAAGTAAAGCACGACGGCTACCGGATGCTGGTTATTCGGGAGGATACGCGCGTGCGCCTGCTGTCCCGCAACGGCAGCGACTGGACCAAGCGCTATCCGTGGATCGCCGAGGCGGCGCTGAAGAACCGCCAGAAGCACTTCGTCATCGACGGAGAGTGATCCTTGGCGTCGATGGGATCTCCGATTTCAACGCGCTTCACTCCCGCAGACACGATCACGAAGCGCAGCTCTACGCTTTCGACGTGCTGGCGATGGGTGGTGACGACCTGCGCGACCTTCCGCTGCACCTGCGCAAGACCAACCTGGAGCAATTGCTAGCGCGACGCCTGGACGGCATCACGGTTGCGCCCTTCGAGCGAGGCGAGATCGGACCTGACCTATTCCGGGCTGCGTGCCGCATAGGTCTTGAGGGCCTAGTCTCCAAACTTCGCGATCGGCCTTACCGCGGCGGCCGGCAGAAGTTCTGGATTAAGATCAAGAACCGCAGCCATCCTGCAATGGACAGGGATCTGTGACTGCGTGCAGTACCGTCTTTGCCATTAGGAACACTCTCTAAAGCCGATGCTTGAATGATTGTTATATTGGTTCTTTCGCATGGGGTACTAAAGACTCTGCGGCAGGCCCGGCTCTACGGCTACCTAGTCGAGCGAAACAACCAGATCTATCACCCGGACGCATTTCATCCGGTTTGCACGAAATTGTCGGTACGGGGCGTGAAGCGTCGGACTGATTTCCCACGAGAGGGCGCGAGATGTGACAGTTTGGATTTACGATCAGGGCCCGGATCTCAAGGTGTTCGCTACGGAAGAGATCGCGCACGCTTGGCTCGACGAGAATGACCCGGAGGGCGTCGCGTTCGAGTACGAGGTGATTGGCTCCTCGGCCGAGCCAGGAGTTAAGGCCGGGTATTAGTTCAGCTTCCGGCGCAGGTTTCTAATGATCTCCCGCAGATCCTCTGCATACACCTCAATGAGGCGGCGAGCCTCCTCCAGGCGCGAAGGCCTGGGCTTCGGCGGTTCCTGAATCCGGCGCGGCTCCTTGGTCTGGTTCATGCCCTATCGTGCCCCAAGCCAGCGACGACCGTTGACATAGGTCAAAGGGCACGAGACCCACTAGAAATTCGTGGTAATATAAGAAGGGCGGCGTTCCTACGCCGGATCGAGCGAGGAATACACATGAGATCCCCCGTCGTAAAACGGTCCATTGTCGTCGCCGGGCACAAGACTAGCGTCAGCCTGGAAGAGGCTTTCTGGGATGGGATGAAGGAGATATCCGGCCTGCGCAACATGACGCTGTCGGAGCTGGTCGGCGAGATCGACAGCAATCGCGAGCAAGGCAACCTATCGTCCGCGATACGCCTGTTCGTGCTCGATTACTTCAAGAACCGCGTTGCGGCGCCCCAGCTTCAGCAGAAAGTGCCGGCCCCGCAGCCATCCAGCAGTAGGGCGTGAGGCCTTGAAGCGGGGAAACCAGCGCCTCTTGGTGGTCTAGGAACAGTGAATGGTTGCCAGCGTTGGACCGCGCTGGAGACGTTGCTGTGATCCGCTACTTTTTCGACATCAGGGACGGAGCCGAGCTTTACCCGGACGAAGAAGGTCTAGAACTGACGAATGAAAGGGCCGCTGAGCTGGAGGCCGCAAATACGTTGGCTGCCATGTTGAAGGATGCGCCTGGTTTGCGCGATCAGCAGGACATGGCTATCGAGGTCCGCTCGGAAGTTGGTCCGGTTTTTCAAATTGCCCTCATTTTCGAGGCCAGCCGATTGAAGAATTAGGCCTCACCTAGGAACGGCAGTAACTTTCCGTGGTTTCTTTTGGCTATATTTCCTGAGAAATTTTCCATGGCCACCAAGAACTGCTTGATCGTCCGCGCCGTCGGAAGCCAACTCGATCAGCTGCGCGGTGAGGCATCGCGCATTTCACGACGAGATAAAATCGACTGGTGGGTTGAGCGGGGCAACCTTGGGACGCGGTTTTGCTTTGAAACTGCTGAAGCCAAACAAGCGTTCGCTTCAATCTGCGAAAACCTCGA
>NZ_JBANAZ010000129.1:0-10496 GCF_059803455.1 Bradyrhizobium sp. UFLA05-108
GATCTCGACATCCGATCTGCATGCAGCGATTCGCGCGCTCGATGCCGGCGACTCCGCGACCTATTCGGTGGCGTGGATCGATTGCGTTGCGACGGGCAGCAGCCTTGGCCGCTCGCTGATCTATCTCGGTGAGCATGCCGGCGCGAGCGAGGTTCCGCACGGTGCGGATGCATTCCCCCGCGGGCAGGATCCGCGGCTCAACGTGCCCATCGATCTTCCGTCGATGACACTGAACCGCTATTCGGTTCGCGCCTTCAACGAGCTCTATTACCGCATGGGTGCGCGGCGCGCCGGCGGCAGCCGCCTGGTCTCGATCTTTCCCTACTTCTTTCCGCTCGACAGCATCAGTGCCTGGAATCGCATCTACGGGCGTCGCGGCTTCCTCCAGCATCAATGCGTGATCCCGCGGGACGGTGCGCTTGCCGTGCTCGGCGACATCCTCGATCGCGTCTCGCGGCGCGGCGATGCCTCGTTCCTTGCCGTGCTCAAGAAGCTTGGGCCGGGCGACGGCCTGATGTCGTTTCCGATGCCTGGCTACACGCTGGCGCTGGATTTCGCCGCGACCGGAGACATCATGAATTTCCTCGACGAGATCGACTGTCTCGTCGTCGCCGCCGGCGGCCGCCTGTATCTCGCGAAGGACGCGCGCCAGTCGCGCGCAACGTTTGAGGCCGGCTATCCGGCCCTGCAACGCTTCAAGGAGATCCGGGCATCGCTCGATCCGACCGGAAAAATCCGCTCAAAGCTTTCGCAGCGTCTGTTCGATGAGGTGCGGCCGTGACTACTCGCAAGATCGTGCTGGTGTTAGGGGGCAGCTCCGATATCGGACGCGCCACCGCGCGCAGCTTCGCCAAGGCCGGCTGGGATGTTCAGCTCGCGGGCCGCGATGCCACGGCGCTGGAGCCGGATGCCGCCGACCTGCACGCGCGCCATGGCATCAGCGCCAGCACGCATCGCTTCGACGTGCTGGATACCGCATCGTTCGACGGCTTCGTGGCAGGTCTTGCCGCGATGCCCGATGTCGTCATCTCGATCGTCGGCCTGTTGGGCGCGCAGGAGACGGCACAGCGCGATCTCGATCACGCCACGACGATCATGCGCTCGAACTACGAAGGCCCCGCGCTGATCCTCGGCCTGTTCGCCGAAAAATTTCTGGCGCGCGGCAGTGGTTCCATCGTCGGCGTGTCCTCGGTCGCCGGCGACCGCGGCCGTGCCTCGAACTACGTCTACGGCTCCGCGAAGGCCGGGTTTTCCGCGTACCTGTCGGGCCTGCGCGCCCGCGCCAGCCGTGGCGGCGTTCACGTCGTCACCGTCAAGCCGGGCTTCGTCCGCACCAAGATGACCGAGGGCATGAAGCTGATCGGCCCGTTGACCGTGGAGGCACAAGTCGTCGGCGATGCCATCTTTGGCGCTGTCGAGCGCCGGACCGACGTCGTCTATGTCAGCGGCAAATGGCGCCTCGTGATGCTCATCATCAAGGCGCTGCCCGAAGCCGTGTTCAAGAAGCTGAAGTTTTGAACCTTCCACACCGTCATGGCCGGGCTTGTCCCGGCCATCCACGCCTTGCCCCGCGGCACAAAGAACGTGGATGCCCGGGACAAGCCCGGGCATGACGGTCGCTTGTGGTGCTCGCGACCACCCTGCCACCTACAGGACGCCGAGCCCCCTACCTCGCATGGGGTTGTTTTCGCAGTTTTTGGATGGCGGCTAAGCTACGCCGTTCTTGCGCTGGAACTGCCCGGCCGGGCGGAAGCGCCAGAGATATTGCGGGGCGATCCCTTCCAGCGAATCCGCCGTGATGCCGAGGCCTTCCAGCGTCAGCCCGGCCGCCTTCGCGGCATCCGAGACCACATTGTCCTTCTCGAGCAGCGTCACCTGGTCCGGCGTCAGCTTGAACGCACCCGGCGCGAATTGCAGGAAGGTCGCCTGGAGGCGGGCGAGGCCGAACGGCAGCGGCACCAGCATCCGCTTGCGATCGGTGATCGCCAGGATGGTCTCGATGATCTCGCGCATGGTCAGGACTTCGGGGCCGCCGAGCTCGTAGGTCGCGCCCGCCTTGGCCGTGCCATCGACGGCGTCCGCGATCGCGGTGGCGACGTCGCCGACATAGACCGGCTGCATCTTCGTCTCGCCGGCGATCAGCGGCAGCACCGGCGCCATCCGCGCCAGCGCCGCAAAGCGGTTCGTGAACTGGTCCTCGGGGCCGAACATCACCGAGGGACGGAAAATCGTGGCCGAAGGCACGGCTGCCAGCACGGCCTGCTCGCCGGCCGCCTTGGCGCGGGCATAGTGCGAGGCCGACTGCTCGTCGGCACCGATCGCGGAGACATGCACCAGCCTGGCGCCGGCAGCCGCCGCGGCCCTGGCGACGGTCTCGGCGCCCTTGGCCTGGACGGCATCGAAGGTCTGGCCGCCGCTCTCGGCGAGGATGCCGACAAGGTTGATCACGATGTGCGAATCACGCAGCGCGGCCTCGACCGAGGCCGGGTAGCGCAGATTGGCCTGCACGGTATGGACCTGCCCGACCTTGCCCGAGGGCTGGAGAAAGCCGGCGAGCTCCGGCCGCCGGACCGCGACCCGGACCCGGTAGTCGCGCTTGCAGAGCGCCCTGACGACGTTTCTGCCCAAAAACCCCGATCCGCCGAAAACCGTGACGAGGGTGTCGAGATTCGATGCCATGGGGGTCCGTTCCTGCCGAAGGCTGTGCCTGAGGCAGGCTTGTATCGGGCCGGTTTGCGATGCGCAATCGGCTGGTCACGTTCGATTTGACAAGCGCGTCATCGATCCGTAGTAACCGCCCCCGTGCCTAACCGGCATGCCCAGGTGGCGGAATTGGTAGACGCGCTGGCTTCAGGTGCCAGTGGCTTCACGGCCGTGAAGGTTCGAGTCCTTTCCTGGGCACCATTTTTCTCGGTAGCTCCCCGATGTGACGGCCGAATCGAGGCCTGGCGCTGCCATTGGTCCGAATGGGCTGCTCGGCACCGAATCGGTTCGGCCAGTTCCTGATCCCGCGGAATCCCACCCGGCGTCTCCAATCCGATTAAGCCGCCCTTAGCGTTTGGGAATTACGGTTTTTGTCGTCCATTTCCCTGCTCCCCGGCCGCTGGCCGGCCATGCCAGCTAGTTGAGAGCGCGTATTCGAATGGAGCAGCCCCAATGGCAGCACGATCTCCTTGAACTGGAGCCGCAACCGGTCCCGGCGGCCGCTCCGCGCGCGCTGGTCGTTGAGCTCGAAGGGACGCTGCTGCGCTCGGATCTGTTGCTGGAGGCGCTGCTTTGCGAGCCCGGGCACATGCTCGGCCGCCTGCGCGCCGCCGGGAGCTGGCGCAGGGACAGGCTCCTGCACCTCGCCCGCGACGCCAGGCTCGACTATGCCAGCCTTCCCTACGAGCAGGACGTCCTGAACCCGGCGCTCGCAGCGCGCGCGCAGGGCCGCAAGGTTTTTGTCGCCACCTCCCGCCTGCGCCACCATGCCGAGGCCATCGCGGCGCATCTCGGCTTCGACGGGGTGATCGCGACCGCCGATCTCGACGCCTTCGACTATGTCGGCAATCGCGCTGCCCCGGATGCCGATCGCAAGGTCGGCCTGAAGGTTTGGGCGAACGCGCTCCGCGTCTATCAATACGCCAAGAATACGCTGGTCTTCGTGCCCCTGGTCACGGCGCATCACATGAGCCTGTCGTCGCTGGGCGCGGCGCTGCTGGCGTTCCTGGCGTTCTCGGCCTGCGCGTCGGGCGCCTATCTGATGAACGATCTCCTGGATCTTGCGGCCGACCGTCAGCATCCGACCAAGCGGCACCGGGCGCTTGCGGCCGGCGATCTGCCGATCGCCTCCGCGCTTCTCGCGATTCCCTTGCTGTGGCTCGGCGCCTTCGCCGCAAGCCTCTGCATCTCCGGCGTCTTCACCGCCGTGCTGGCCGCGTATCTTGCGACCACGATCGCCTACTCGCTGCTGCTCAAGCGGAAGATGCTGCTCGACGTCGTCACGCTCGCCGGCCTCTATACGCTGCGCATCGTCGCCGGCGCCGTCGGTGTCGGCGTGGTGCTGTCCGAATGGCTGCTGATGTTCTCGCTGTTCGTGTTCACTTCGCTTGCTCTCATCAAGCGTTTCAGCGAGCTGACGCTGCGGCAGGGCGCCGGCCTTTCCGATCCCGCCAACCGCGACTACAGGATCGGCGACATCCAGGTCATCGCCGCGATGGCGGCAGCGAGCGGCATGAACGCGGTGATCGTGTTCTCGCTCTACGTCTCGTCCTCGGCGGTGACACAGCTCTACAGCCGCCCCTGGATGCTGTGGCTGCTCAACCCGCTGCTGCTCTACTGGTTCGGCCGCGCCCTGATGATGGCTCATCGCCGCGAGATGCCTGATGACCCGATCCTCTACACCTTCAGGGACAACGCCAGCCGCATCACCGTGATGGCGATGATCTGCATCATGCTGGCTGCGATCTGATGACGATGGCCGGTGAAACTCCCCTATCCTTCCGTGCTGCGAGGATACGCGTGACGAAGTGGTGCGGCCGAATTCAATGGCAATGTCGGGCACGAAAGGTCAGCTGGCCGTGACGTCTATCGGGGACACCGTTGGCCGGTTGCCGAACACAAGATCGACAGGCTTTGCCGTGCTCATGGCAATGCTGGTGCTTGCGAGCTTTGTCGTCGACAGCCATACGAGCATAAGATTCGGGTGGGACGTTCGTGTGAACTGCGCGGCCGTCGATGCCTATGTCGAGGGGCTTGATCCCTACTTCGTCAAGAATTTGAAAGACACCAAATTTTCCTACCCCTATCTGCCGGTGACGTTGGATGTTTTCCGGCCGCTGTGCTCGGCAGGCCTTCGTGACTACTACAGGGTCGTCTATCTCATCCTCGCCGTCTTGGGCGGACTTCTGCTGCCCGGACTTCGCGCGACTCGTCCGGACGCGCGCGATGCGCTTCTCAGGGTTCTCTGTGCCTTTGGAGCGTTCGTCGGCTTTGAATGGGTGTGGGCTTCCGGCAACTTTGCGCTGTTCGCCGGCTTCTTGACGGCCGTCGCGCTGGCGCTGCTGCTCGATCACAGCCGCCTCGAAGAGGACGACGTAAAAAGCTTCGCGCTGCGCCTCGCCGGTGCGGCCGTGCTCGGGCTGCTGACATCGTTCAAGCTGGTCTTTTTTCCCGTCCTGGCCGCGCTCTACTTCCTGCCACTGACCCGGGCGCGCAAGCTCACCCTGATCGCCGTCGCGTTCGGCATGTTCATCCTGCCGATCGTCATTTCGAGGGTGTTCTACGCTGACCTTTTCCCGAGCTGGCTGAACGCAATCACCGGTCAGATTCCCGGACAACATTCCGTCGCGCTGCTGAAGGAGACGAATCCTTCGTTGTTGATCTTCGGCCTCGGTCTCGCAGAACATTTTGGCTTGGCCGACAACAAGCCGATTGTTTTCGCCATCTACGGACTCGTGGCGGCCGCGGCTGTCCTGGCGCCATTCGCCTGGTCTGTATTGCCCATCATTCGGGATCAGACGTCGCCTGATATCGGCGGGCTACCGAAGAGGCTGGATCAATGGCTCATCGATCATCCTCGCGTGGCGGCGCGTATCACCGTCCTCGCAATGTATGCGCTCTATCTCTGCTCGCCCCGGCTCAAGGAATATGCCTTCTACGAATTGGCGGTCTATGCCGCCGTTCTCATCGTCGATCTTTCGCCCATGGCCATGATGGCCTTCCTGACCGCCGCAATCCTCATTCCGACCTCAACGACGATCTCGGGCGGCGTGATCGAGGGCACCTTCGTTCAACTCGTCTCGGCGCTCGTGTGCTTCTGGGTTCTACTGGTCGATTTTCGCACCCTTCGCCGCCATTGAGATCCGCTTGCGTGGAAACCCGCCGGCGGATACATCGCGAGTGGGATCGAGGGAGCAGCCGCCGGCCTGGACTTTCCTTGCCCGGCCGACCCTCGCCAGTTCCCGTTCCCGGCATTAGCCTGCAAGCGTTGCATCGATTCGACTGAGGTTTGAAACGCCATGACCGTACGCCTGCATCGCGGCGATCTGCCGGACCTGTCCCGCTACACCTCCTCGGTCGCGATCGACACCGAGACCATGGGCCTGAACCCGCATCGCGACCGGCTCTGCGTCGTGCAACTCTCGCCGGGCGACGGCAGCGCCGACGTGGTTCAGATCCCCAAGGGGCACACCGATGCGCCGAACCTGAAGGCGCTGCTCGCCAATCCCTCCGTGACGAAGATCTTCCATTTCGCCCGGTTCGACATTGCCGTGCTGTACGAGGCCTTCGGCGTGATGACGACGCCGCTCTACTGCACCAAGATCGCCTCGCGGCTGACCCGCACCTACACCGACCGCCACGGCCTCAAGGACCTCGTCCGCGAGGTGCTCAACGTCGATCTGTCCAAGCAGCAGCAATCGAGCGACTGGGGTGCGGATAGCCTCAGCGAGCCGCAGCTCGCCTATGCCGCCTCCGACGTCCTGCACCTGCACAGCTTGCGCGAACGGCTGGACGCCATGCTGGTGCGGGAGGGCCGCACGGCGCTGGCCCAGGCCTGTTTCGACTTCCTGCCGACGCGGGCGAAGCTCGATTTGCAGGGCTGGGAGGCCGAGGACATTTTTGCGCACTCTTAGGGTGGTCCTGTCGTCCGGAAGGGTGTCTCGGGCCGCCCCGGCCGCCCCGTTTCGGACACAGTCGTAACGGCCTGTCGCGGGCTGCATATTCCGGCGGCGCCGGATACAATCGGGCGTCGATCGGCGCCTCGGAGCAGCAGTGAATTCGGTCCAGACCCCAGCCTATGATGGAGCCTATGACGGCCTGGAGGCGCGCTTCGCGGCCGCGGCGCGCCACAGCCGGCTGGTCCACATTCTGCGCATCGCCGTGCCGGTGACGGTGGTCGTGGCGATGGCCATGATCATCTTCGTCTCGGCCTTCAACAAGTTCCGGACCACGAAGGAAGTGGCTTTCGATCCCGGAAATCTGGTCGTCTCCGGAACCAAGATCACCATGGAAACGCCCCACCTGTCGGGCTACACGCCCGACCAGCGGCCCTATGAGCTCTGGGCCAACACGGCCATCCAGGACATCAGGGACCCCGATCATGTCGATTTGCACAAGCTCAGGGCCAAGCTCCTGATGCAGGATCAATCGACCGTGTTCCTCGATGCCCTCAACGGCACCTTCGACAACAAGCAGCAGCAGCTCGATCTGCGCAAGGATATCTTCGTGCGGACGTCGACGGGCTATGAGGCCCGCCTCAGCCAGGCCTTCGTCGACATGGCCAACAACACGGTCACCTCGGATGAACATGTCGACGTCAAGCTGACCAACGGCACCGTGTCCTCGGACCGCCTGAAGATCATGGAGGGCG
Organism: Bradyrhizobium sp. UFLA05-108; assembly: GCF_059803455.1. Taxonomy (NCBI): domain Bacteria; kingdom Pseudomonadati; phylum Pseudomonadota; class Alphaproteobacteria; order Hyphomicrobiales; family Nitrobacteraceae; genus Bradyrhizobium; species Bradyrhizobium sp. UFLA05-108. The sequence continues at coordinate 7,355 of NZ_JBANAZ010000129.1, forward strand.
GCGACGTCATCCGCTTCGAAGGCCACGTGGTGATGAACCTGGACAAGCTGAGCAATGACGAGCCGGCCGCCGCGCCGCCAGCGCCCGCCGAGCCTGCGCCGCCACCGCCACCGAAAACGCGCGCGCCCCAAAACAAGCCTGCGACTTCGAGATGATCTCCATGACGAAGCACCTTTTGCGCAACGGTTTTTCGAAAGGCGTTGCGTTCAGCGCCGGCGCGATCGCGCTTGGCGTGATGCTGATCGCCGTGGCGCATGCGCAAGGCGCCATGCAGGGCGTGCCCAACGCCATGCAGGGGTTTTCGCAGAACCGCGATGAGCCGATCCAGATCGAGGCCGCCTCGCTCGAAATGCGCGACAAGAAGAAGGAGGCGACCTTCGCCGGCAACGTGAAGGTCATTCAGGGCGACACCACCATGACGTCGAAGACGCTCGTCGTGTTCTACGAATCGAGCGGCGGTTCCGGTTCGGGACAGCCGGCCCCCCAACCGGCGAAAAATGCAAAAGCGGCGGCACCGATGCAATCGGCGACGCCAGGGCCGAACGGCAGCTCCTCGATCAAGCGGCTGGAAGCGCACGGCAATGTCGTGGTCACCCAGAAGGACCAGGTGGTTACAGGCGAGACTGCCATCTTCGACACCAAGACCAACCTCATCACCATGCTCGGCGGCTCGGGCCAGGTCGTCCTGACCCAGTGCAAGAATGTGATGCGCGGCGACCGGCTGAAGGTCGACATGACGACGGGCGTGTCTCGGGTGGAGTCGGACAGCGGCAAGGTTCAGGTCCTGCTGCCGCAGGGTGCCGGCAATGATTGCGGCCAGGGCAAGCCCGGCACGGCCTCACCCCTGCAATTGCCAAGTGCAACTAAACAGAAGTAACTTCAATAGCTTGAGCTTGAAGTCGGCGATCTCCGGTTGAAGCCTGCCCGACAAGATTGTATCTACCCCAGCGGGCTCGGCGGCGGGATTCCTCTGATAAGGGATCGAGGGTGTTTCTCTGGGCAAGACATACCCTTTCACTCATGCTGTGCCGGCGAATCGCGCCGGGGCGGCAGATCGCGGAATCACCGTGAAAGGCTTGAGACAGCGGGGATGGTCGATTTATTCAGCATGTTCCGTCGGCGCCCCGCCAAACGCGGCCGGCCAGGATTTGCGCGCCAGGACATCACCGCGCTCGGCGACAGCATGGGCGGTCTCGTGACCAGCCCGGTGCGGGACGCGCCGCCGATCGCGCGCGAGCAGCCGATGCACGCGCCCGACCAGTTCCAAGGGGATTACCAAACGGACTACCAGGCCGACTATCAAGCTGAGTCGCCGCGGACCCAGCCGGTTCATCCGGTGCGGGCCGCCAGCCGGCCCAACGGCTCCGGTGGGCCGCAGCTTCTCAGGCGCCCGGGCTTCCTTGCTGTGCATAGCGTGGAAAAGAGCTTTGGCAGCCGCCAGGTGGTGCGCGGCGTCAGCATCTATGTGCGGCGCGGCGAGGCCGTCGGCCTGCTCGGTCCGAACGGCGCCGGCAAGACCACCGTGTTCTACATGATCACCGGGCTGATCAAGGCCGACCGCGGCGCGATCGAGCTCGACGGCCATGACGTGACGAAGCTGCCGATGTATCAGCGCGCGCGGCTCGGCATCGGCTATCTGCCGCAGGAAGCTTCGATCTTCCGCGGCCTCACCGTCGAGCAGAACATCCGCGCCGTGCTCGAAGTGGTGGAACCCTCGCGCAAGAAACGCGAGCTGCAGCTCGACTCGCTGCTCGACGAATTCAACATCACGCGCCTGAGAAAATCGCCATCGATCGCGCTGTCCGGTGGCGAGCGCCGCCGCGTCGAGATCGCGCGTGCGCTGGCGACGCGTCCGAACTACATGCTGCTCGACGAGCCCTTCGCGGGCATCGATCCGATCGCGGTCGGCGACATTCAGGACCTCGTCCGCCACCTCACCAATCGCGGCATCGGCGTGCTGATCACCGACCACAATGTGAGAGAGACGCTCGGCCTCACCGACCGCGCCTATATCGTCTATGCCGGTGAAATCTTGACCGAGGGGAGTCCGGATGAGATCGTCAACGACCCGGACGTCCGCCGCCTTTACCTTGGCGAGGAGTTCCGCCTCTAGCCCGTTTTTCGTATTCGTCAAGACGTGTACATCGGGCTCGGACTAGGATAAGCAAAAATCGGACCAAATTTTGGGAACGGTTCTTGCTTCATGGCGCTTACGCAGAGATTAGAGTTCAGGCAGTCGCAGTCGCTGGTGATGACGCCGCAGTTGATGCAGGCGATCAAGCTGCTGCAACTGTCCAATCTCGATCTCACGACCTTCGTGGAGGAGGAACTCGAGCGCAATCCACTGCTCGAGCGGGCCAATGATGAGCAGGGCGCGGGAGATGCCCCGGCTGAGGCCGGCCAATTCAGTGATGGCGACGATTCCGGCGGCGGCCACGGCGACGAGCCGGGTGGCGGTTCAGGCGAAGCCTTCGAGCCCGGCCAGGAAGAGTGGATGAGCAAGGATCTCGGTACCCGCGCCGAGATCGAGCAGACCCTGGATACTGGCCTCGACAACGTCTTTTCGGAAGAGCCGGCGGAGGCCGCGGCGCGCAATGCGCAGGATGCGGCGCCGAGCGTCTACACCGAATGGGGCGGCGGCGCCTCCGGTGACGAGGACTACAATCTCGAAGCCTTCGTCGCGGCGGAAACCACGCTGGCCGATCATCTCGCCGAGCAGCTCTCGGTCGCTTTCACCGCGCCGGCGCAGCGCATGATCGGACAATATCTCATCGACCTCGTCGATGAAGCCGGCTATCTGCCGCCCGATCTCGGCCAGGCCGCCGAGCGGCTTGGTGCATCGCAGCAGGCTGTCGCGGACGTACTTGCGGTGCTGCAAAAATTCGATCCGCCCGGCATCTGCGCCCGTTCGTTGAGCGAATGCCTGGCGATCCAGCTTCGGGAACTCGATCGCTACGACCCGGCGATGCAGGCGCTGGTCGAAAATCTCGATCTCCTGGCCAAGCGCGACATCGCTTCCTTGCGCAAGCTCTGCGGCGTCGATGACGAGGACATCGCCGACATGATCGGCGAGATCCGCCGCCTCGATCCCAAGCCCGGCATGAAGTTCGGCTCTTCGCGCCTTCAGACCATGGTGCCGGAC